>NZ_JBEXDT010000184.1:0-6667 GCF_040605905.1 Nonomuraea sp. NPDC005501
GGCCGGCCGCCCTCCTGGAGGCCGTCGGGCGGCTGTGGGTGAGCGGCGCCGGCGTCGACTGGGCCAGGGTCGGCCCGCCCGGCAGGCGGGTGCCGCTGCCCGCCTATCCGTTCGAGCGGCGCCGCTACTGGATCGAGCCGCGGACCCGGCGCTCCGAGCTCGCGGCGGCGCCGATGCCGGTGCCGGTCGCGGCGGCGGAGACCCCGGCGGCCCAGGAGCTCGACCCGGTCGCCGCGGCCTGGCAGGACGTGCTCGGCATCGTCCCGGCCGGCCCGCAGGACGACTTCTTCGACCTGGGCGGCGACTCCCTCGTGGCCACCCAGCTCGCCGCCCGCCTCGGCCTGTCCATCGAGGCCGTCTTCGACCACCCCACGCTGGGCGGCCAGCGGCAGCTCGTCGCCTCGGCGGGCACCGCCGAGGAGATCACGGCCGTCGACGAGCCCGGCCCGGCCCCCGTCTCGTTCGTCCAGCGGCGCATGTGGTTCATCGACCAGGTGCACGGCTCGGCCGCCTACGCCGTCGCCACGGCGCTGGACCTGCGGGGCGAGCCGGACGTGGAGCGGCTGCACGGCGCCCTGCGCGAGCTGGTGCGGCGGCACGAGTCGCTGCGGACCGTCTTCCACGCCCCGGACGGCGAGCCGGTGCAGGTGGTGCTGCCCGCCGGGGAGGTGCCGCTGCCGGTCGAGGACTGCGACGACGCCGAGCGGGCGCTGAGCGAGGCCGCGGCCCAGCCCTTCGACCTGGAGCACGGGCCGCTGTTCCGGGCCCGGCTGCTGCGGCTCGCCCCGGATCACCACGTCCTGTCGCTCGTCTTCCACCACATCGTCGTGGACGGCTGGACGATCACCCTGCTGAGGACCGAGCTGGCGGCGCTGTACAACGGCGAGACGCTGCCCGAGCCGCGGGTCAGGTACCGCGACTACGCGCGCCGGCAGCGGGAGCAGACCGCCGACCTCGGCTTCTGGACGCGGCGGCTGCGCGGCATCCCGCACAGCCTGGACCTGCCCACGGACCGGCCACGCCCGCCGATGCAGACCTTCGAGGGGGCCGTCGCCACCCGCGCGCTCCCCGCGGACCTGGTCAAGGGGCTGCGGGCGCTGAGCCAGGAGCGGGGCGCCACGCTGTACATGACCCTGCTGGCCGCGCTCCACACGCTGCTGTACCGCTACAGCGGCCAGGAGGACATCTGCGTCGGCTCGCCCGTGGCCGGGCGCACCCGCCCCGAGCTCGAAGGCATCGCGGGCTGCTTCATCAACACCCTGGTCATGCGGGCCACGATGGACGGCGGGCTGCCGTACACGGATCTGCTGGCGCAGGTGCGCGAGTACGCGCTGGGCGCCTACGCCCACCAGGACGTGCCGTTCGAACGGCTGGTGGAGGAGCTCGACCCGCCCAGGGACCTGTCGCGCAACCCGCTCTTCCAGGTGCTGTTCAACCTGCTCAACCTGCCCAAGAGCGACCTCGACATGGCCGGGCTGGCCGTGGAGGAGCTGGACGTGGAGACGGGCACCGCCCAGGTGGACCTGGTCCTCTACGCCTACGACCACGGCGACGAGCTGCTGTGCAGGCTGGAGTACAACACCGCCCTCTACGACGCCGGCACCGTCGAGCGGCTGCTGCGGCACTACGAGACCCTGCTGTCGGCGATCGTCGCGGCGCCCGGTACGGCGCTGTCCGACCTGGTCCTGCTCACCGGCGAGGAGCTGGCCGAGCAGCTGGACAGCCAGGACGTCGAGGTGCCCGGCCTGTGCGTCCACGAGCTGGTGGAGGCGCAGGCCGACCGGACGCCCGACGCCGTGGCCGTCACCTTCGAGGGCGTCTCGCTGACGTACCGGGAGCTGGACGAGCGGGCGAACCGGGTCGCCCGGCGCCTGCGGGCGGCGGGCACGGGGCCCGAGGAGCTGGTGGGCGTCGCGATGGAGCGGTCGGCCACGATGCTGGTCACCCTGCTCGGGGTGCTGAAGGCGGGCGGCGCCTACGTGCCGCTCGACCCGATGTACCCGCAGGAGCGCCAGGACTACATCCTGGACCACTCGGGCATCCGCGTCCTGGTCACCGAGCGCGAGCTGGCCGGCCGCTACACCGGCTACCAGGGGCAGATCGTCCTCGTCGACGACGGCTTCTCCGGGGAGAGCCCCGAACGGCTGGGCGTACCGGCCACTCCGGAGAACCTCTGCTACGTCCTCTACACCTCCGGCTCCACCGGGCTGCCCAAGGGCGTGCGCGTCCAGCACTCCTCGGTGGTCAACTTCCTCACCTCGATGAGCCGCGAGCCCGGCCTGACCGGCCAGGACACGCTCCTGGCCGTCACCACGTTCGCCTTCGACATCTCGGTGCTGGAGCTGTTCCTGCCGCTCACGGTCGGCGCCCGCGTGGTGATCGCGAGCCGTGAGGCGGCCTACGACCCGGTACGGCTCGCCGCCCTGCTCGACGGCGCGACCGTCATGCAGGCCACCCCGGCGACCTGGCGGCTGCTGCTGTCGTCGGGATGGGAGGGCGGGCCCGCGCTGAAGGCGCTCTGCGGCGGCGAGGCGCTCCCCGCCGACCTGGCCGCCGACCTGCGCGGCCGGGTGGCCGAGCTGTGGAACATGTACGGGCCGACCGAGACCACGATCTGGTCCACCCTCACCCGCGTCACCGACGGTCCGATCACCATCGGCCACCCGATCGCCAACACCCGCATCCACCTGCTCGACGCCGCGATGCACCTGGTTCCCACCGGCGTGGTCGGCGAGCTCTACATCGGCGGGGCGGGCCTGGCCCGCGACTACCTCGGCCGGCCCGAGCTGACGGCCGAACGCTTCGTCACCTGGCATGACGGCGGCAGGCTGTACCGGACCGGTGACCTCGCCAGGCGCCGGGCCGACGGCTCGATCGAGTTCCTCGGCCGGGCCGACGGGCAGGTGAAGGTGCGCGGCTACCGGATCGAGCTGGGCGAGATCGAGTCGCTCCTGCTGGCGCATCCCGCGGTCCGCGAGGCGGTCGTGGTGGTGCGCGGCTCGGACGAGGACAAGAGCATCGCCGCCTACCTGACCGTCCACACCCCGGCCGACTCCGAACACGACTGGCGCGACCACCTGCGGCGCAAGCTGCCCGATTACATGATCCCCTCGGCGTTCACCCTGATGGAGGCGCTGCCGCTCACCCCCAACGGCAAGGTGGACCGCAAGGCGCTGCCCGAGCCGGTGAGCCAGGCGCGCGCCGCGGGCGCGACGCCGCGGACGCCGGCCGAGGTCAGGCTGGCCGAGCTCTGGTCGGCGATCCTGGGCGTGCGGGGCATCGGCATCGACGACGACTTCTTCGCGCTGGGCGGCGACTCCTTCAAGGCCGTGCGCGCCGTGCGGGACTCCGGGATCCCGGCGACCGTGCTGGACCTCTTCAAGAACCCCACCATCAGGGCGTTCGCCACGCTCGACGGGTCGTCCCGGGGCGGCGGCCTGCTGCACGAGCTGACGCCCCCGCGCGCCGCGGCCACGCTGACCCTGGTCTGCGTGCCGTTCGCGGGCGGCGGCGCGATCACGTACCAGCCGCTGGCCGCGGCCCTGCCCGAGCACATCACCATGCTCGCGCTGGAGCCGCCGGGCCACGACACCGGCAACCCCGGCGAGCCCGTCCTGCCCTTCCACGAGCTCGTCGAGGGCTGCGTCAAGGAGATCAAGGAGAAGGTCGGCGGGCCGTTCGCGCTCTACGGCCACTGCATGGGCGGCGCGCTGACCGTCCAGCTGGCCCGCCGGCTGGAGGAGGAAGGCGTCGAGCCGGTGAAGGTGGTCATCGGCGGCCACTTCCCGGCGCCCCGCCTGCCCGGCAAGGCCTTCGCCTGGTTCCGCAGGATCTTCCCGATGGAGCGGTGGACCTCCAAGCGGCAGGCGCTGGAGTTCCTGCGGGCGATGGGCTTCTTCACCGAGGAGCTCGACCCCCGCGAGCGTGACTTCATCATGGGCGTCTTCCTCCACGACACCCAGGAGGGCGAGGACTACTACACCGACCTCTACCAGGCGCCCATCAAGAAGCTGTCGGCGCCGCTGGTCTGCGTGGTCGGCGAGAACGACCGCGCCACCGAGTTGTACGAGGAGCGCTTCCGCGAGTGGGAGGCGTTCTCCGACTCGGTGTCGCTGGAGGTCATCCCCAAGGCGGGGCACTACTTCCAGAAGCACCAGGCGCCCGAGCTGGCCGAGATCCTCGACGACGCGGACCGGCCCGCGCCACCGCCGCCGCCCCTGCCCCGCGTCCAGCAGGCCAGCCTGAAGACGTTCTTCCTGGTGGCCTTCGGCCAGCTGGTGTCGCTGATCGGCACCGGACTGACCACGTTCGGCCTGGGCCTGTGGGTCTACCAGCAGACGCAGTCGATCTCGATGTTCGCCGTCGTCTCGGTCATGGCGATGCTGCCGGCCGTCGTGCTGGCGCCGATCGCGGGAGCGGTGGCGGACCGCTGGAACCGCAGGCTCGTCATGATCACCGCGGACTCGGCGGCGGGCGTCGCCTCCGCCTCACTGGCCGCCCTGCTCTGGACGGGCGGCCTCGAACTCTGGCACGTCTACGTCATCGTCGCCGTCGGCGCGGTGTCGACGGCCTTCCACCAGCCCGCCTACATGGCGGCCGTGGCCCAGCTCGTGCCCAAACGCTACTACGGCAGAGCCAACGGCCTGGCCCAGCTGGGACAGGCCGCCGGGACCGTCCTGGCGCCGCTGCTGGGCGGCGCGCTGGTGGCCGCCATCGGGATGCGCGGCATCGTCACGATCGACCTGTCCACCTTCGCCTTCGCGGTCACCGTGACGCTGGCGGTCCGCTTCCCGAACACGCTGTTCAAGAAGCGGGAGGAGTCGTTCTGGCAGGAGGTGACCGGGGGCTGGCGCTACATCTCCCGCAGGCACGGGCTGCTGGCCATCATCCTGTTCACCTCGTTCCTGAACTTCCCCTTCGCCATGGTCGAGGTCCTGGCCACGCCGCTGCTGCTCAAGCTCACCGACACCGGCGGCCTGGGCGTGGCGCTCTCGATGACCGGCGTCGGGCTGCTGGCCGGCAGCGTGATCATGACGGTGACCGGCGGCCTGGCGCGCCGCACGCACGGCATCCTCGGCAGCTTCATCGCCCTGGGCTTCGCCTTCGCCGTCATCGGGATCGCGCCGCACCCGGCGCTGCCCGCGATCGGGCTGTTCTGCGTCGGGCTGCTCACCGCGTTCCTGAACACGCACTGGTTCTCCATCGTGCAGCAGAAGGTCGGGCTCGACCTGCAGGGCCGGGTCATCGCCACCAACCTGATGCTCAGCTGGGCCATGGTCCCGCTCGGCTTCCTGCTGGCCGGACCGCTGGTCGAGCACGTCTTCGACCCCATCGCCGGCGCCGCTCAGGGCAGGGGCATCGCCCTGCTCACCGTCGTCGCCGGGGCGGTGACGGTGCTGATCGGCCTGGCGGCCGCGCGTTACCGGCCGGTCCGCTGTCTGGAGGACGACCTGCCCGACGCGATCCCCGACGCGGTGGTCATCACCGACAAGGACCTGATCCAGCAGCAGGCCGACAAGCAGCTCGTCGCCTGATCGCTTACCCCCGGCACGGCGCCGCCGTGCCGGGGGGGAGCGCTAGCGGGAGCGGGTGAGGGCCTCGGACTCCCACAGGTCGCGGTAGTAGCCGGGCTCGGCCACCAGCGTGGCGTGGGTCCCGCGCTGGACGACCCGGCCGTCCTCCAGCACCACGATCTCGTCCACGTCCTCCAGCCCGTGCAGCCGGTGGGTGACGAGCAGCGTGGTGCGGCCCCGGGTGGCGTCGAGCAGGTCCGCCATGAGCCGGTCGGCCGTGTCCTCGTCCAGCGCCTCGGCCGGCTCGTCCAGCAGCAGCACCGGCGGGTCGTACAGCAGGGCCCGGGCCAGGGCCAGCCGCTGGAGCTGGCCGCCGGACACCGTCCGGCCGTCCTCGCCGAGCTGGACGTCCCAGCCGGTCCGCTCGGCCCACTGCTCCAGCCGCGCCTCGCGCACGGCCGCGGCCAGCTCCTCCTCGCCGGCCTCGGGGCCGGCCAGGCGCAGGTTGTCGCGCAGACTGGCCTGGAAGACGTACGGGTCCTGGGTGAGGCCGGTCATCAGCGCGCGGACGTCGTCCGGCGCCATGCCCCTCACGTCGGCGCCGTTGACCAGCACCTGGCCCGCCTCGGGCTCGACCAGGCGCATCAGCGCCGACAGCAGGCTGCTCTTGCCGGCCCCGCTGGGGCCGACGAGCGCCACCCGCCGGCCGGGCGTCAGTGTCAGGGACACGCCGTCGACCGCGGGCCGCGCGGCGTCGCCGTGCCGTACGACGAGGTCCTCGACCTCGACCGTGTACGGCGGCGCGGGCACGGGGGCGGGGGAGGGCGGCTCGGCGACGGCGGGCGGGGCCGAGCGGACCTCCTTCAGCCGCTTCAGCGCGGCCGTGATGCCCGCCATGCGCTCGCCCGCCGCCGCCAGCGGCAGGACCGGCTCGAACGACACCAGCGCCGTCAGCGCCAGCACGGCCGTGGCGACGCTCCCGGCGCCGACGCCCTGGGCGAGCAGGACGATGGCCGCCACGGTCAGCCCCTGCACGAGGGTGCCTCCGGCCAGGGCGAGGGCGTGGACGCGGGCCTGGCGGCGTTCGAGGGCGGCCAGGGCGCGGTCCGCGTCGAGGGCCGTCGCGAGCGCGCGGCCCTCCGCGCCGTACGCGG
>NZ_JBEXDT010000185.1:0-6635 GCF_040605905.1 Nonomuraea sp. NPDC005501
GGCTCGGACGCGCCGGCGCGGGGCGGCGCGTCGTGGCCGCCCGCCTCGCGCCACCGGGCGGCGATGTCCCGCACGTCCCTGCCGTCCTCGGCGGCCTGGCGCAGCTCGTGCCCCACCAGGTCCTCGGGCTGCACCCAGGTGAGACGGATCACGCGCCGCCCTCCCCGGCGTCGCCCGCCTCGCTCGCGATCAGGGCGGCGAAGTCGCTCTCGTGGGCGCGGCGGCGGGCCTGGTCGTCGGCGTGGACGCGCCGCGCCACCCCGGCGATCGCCCGCCCCGGCTCCACCAGGTCCGTACGGCTGGCCCGCCCGATCTCCTCGACCCACTCCGCCGGCACCGAGGCGAGCCCGCCGAGCGCGCCCGCGATGGCGCCGCCCATGGAGGCGATGGAGTCGGCGTCGCGCCCGTAGTTGACGCCCCCGATCACCGTCTCCCGGAAGTCGCCCTTGCCCACCACGAGGAACCCCAGGGCGAGCGGCAGCTCCTCGATGCTGTGCACCCGGCTCGGCCGGCGCGCCCCGAGCCCCTGGTCGCGGTAGGTGTCGGCGACGGTGTCGTAGGGCCGCATCGCGGCGCGCAGCGTCTCGAACGACCCCTCCCAGTGCCCGAGCCCGCGCGCCGCCTCGCAGACCGCCTCGATGGCGGCCCGGGTGCCGTCCTTGGCCAGCCGCAGGCACACGGCCACCACCGAGTCGGGGGTGGCGCCCGGCCGCATCGCCTCGGCGACCGCGGCGGCCATCACGCCCGCGGCCTCGCGGCCGTAGCTGGACTGGTGGGCGCCGGTGAGGTCGATCGCCTCGGCGTAGGCGGCGTCGGGGTCGGCTGCGTTGACGACGCCGACCGGCGCCACGTACATGGCGGCGCCGCAGTTGACGATGTTGCCGACGCCGGCCTCGCGCGGGTCGACGTGGCCGTAGTGCAGGCGCGTGACGATCCACTTCTCGGCGAGGAAGATCCGGTGCAGCGGCAGCGCCTCCGCCTCCAGCTCGGGGATCCAGCGCCGCTCCCCCATCAGCTCGGGCACCAGGTGCTCGGCCATCGCGTACGCGTCCAGGTGGCCCCGGACCTTCTCGTAGACGCGGATGAGCGCGTGCGTCATCAGGGTGTCGTCGGTGATGTGGCCGTCGCCCTTGTGGTACGGGGCGATGGGGCGGGCGTTGCGCCAGTCCTCGTTGAACGGCGGCACGATGCCCTCGACCGGCCCGCCGTACCGCTGCGTGATCTGCTCCGGCGTCCAGCCCTCCGTGGCGCCGCCCAGCGCGTCGCCCACCGCCGCTCCCGCCACGCAGCCCATTGCCTTGTCGGTGAGCGGGTCTGCGGGCCGGCCTGCGGGCTGGTCTGCGAGCGGCGTCATGCGAGTTCCTCCGTGAGTTCGATGAGATCTGTTCCCGCCAGGCTCGGCAGGCAACAGCCGGCCAGCGTGCGGGCCGAGGCGGTCCACCCCTCCGGGATCGCCTCGTACCCGCCGCAGGCCCCCGTGATGGCGCCGGTCAGCGCGGGCGCCGAGTCGGCCAGCGGCGCCAGGCAGGCGGCGGCGGGCACGGCCCGGTCGAGCGCGCCGCCCGACACCTCGGCGAGCGCCAGCGCGACGGGTACCGTCAGGGCGGCGCCCACCGCGTAGCTGTAGACGTGGTCGAGCAGGGCGGCGTCGAGCGCGGGCACGGCGGCGAACGGGTCGCCGGCCGCGCGCGCCGCCTTCAGCGCGAGACGCGCGTTGTGCCCGATCGCCGTGTCCTCGGGCAGGACGTCCAGCGCGGCGCGGACGGCGTCCCCGGCGGACCCGGTCGCGACCGCGGCGGCCACGGCGGCGGCCATGGCGAGCGCGCCGAGCACGCCGTCGCCGGCGTTGGTGACCCGGGCGTCCTCGCCGGGGTCACGGCCCAGCGCGCCGAAGGCGACGGCCCGCACGGCGGCGGCGTCGTCGAAATGGTGCGGGTTGTCGTGGCCGCTGGCGGGCGGCTCGACGCCCCGGGCGAGATTGTCCAGCGCGGTGGCCACCGAGATGCGCGCCCGTACCTCGGGGCCCAGCTCGCGGAACGCCTCGGCGCGCGGCCGGTCGATCGTGAGCGCCGTCCAGGCCAGCCATTCGGCGTCGTCGGACGGGCCGAGCGCGAGCGGGGCGACGGGCTGGTTCAGCGCGAACGGCACGGGCAGCGTGGTGACCCGGTGCTCCTCGGCGAACGCGTCGAGCTCGCGGTGGAGGCGTCTGCTCCACGGGGCGTGCAGGGCGGAGCGGTGCCGGCCGGCGGGCCAGCCCGCGGCATCACCGACGGCGAGCCCGACGAAGGCCCCCCGGATTCTGTCCCCCGACATGGTCTCTACAGTCCTTTCGCCGTACGGTCCGGGCGGTCGGCCGGTTCCCCGGCCGGTCGGGCCGCGGGCCGGGCGGACAGGTGGCCGGCGAGTTCGTCGGCGAGTTCGTCGGCGACGGTCAGGACGTGCCTGCCGGCCACCACGGGCAGGCAGGTGCCCGCGACCGGGCCGACGCGGGCGGCCCACCGCCGGGGTACGCCGGCCTCGCCCTGCCCCGCGCCGGCGATCGCGCCGGCGATGGCGCCGATGGTGTCGGCGTCGCGGCCCAGGCCCACGGCGAACGTCACGGACGCCTCCACGTCGCCCCCGCCCGCCAGGTAGGCGGCCAGGGCGAGCGCCACGGCCTCGGGCGCGACGTCGGTCCACGGGTAGTGCCGGACCACGACGGCCTCGTGCAGCGCCTCCACCAGCGCCGCCTCCCGACGGTCCGGATCGCTGTCCGACTCATCGGCCGAGCCGGCGCTCGCATCGCGGTCCGTTTCGCGGTCCGTTTCGCGGTCCGTGACGCGGTCCGTTTCGCGGTCCGTGACGCGGTCCGTGACGCGGTCCGTTTCGCGGTCCGTGACGCGGTCGAGGACGGCGACCGCGCGCTCGATGGCGCGGGCCGTCCAGGAGTCCGGCGGCACCACCGACAGCGCCGCCGCCACCACCTCGCGTGGCGGCAGCCCCGCCATGGCGGCGGCCACCGCGCCCGCGACGGCCCGCCCGCCGAGGATGCCCTCGCCGGACTGGCTCACCCGGCCGTCCTCCTCCACGAGCCGCGCCGCCTCGGCCGGGTCGCCCGGGCAGAAGATCCCGTACGGCGCGGCCCGCATGGCGAGCCCGTCCGACCAGCCGTGCTGGTGGACCAGGCCGGTCATCGGCGGTTCGAGGCCGCGGCGCAGCGCCTCGACGGTCCCCAGCTCGGAGAACCCGGCCCCGCGCATGGGGCCGGCGATCCGCGGCAGCACCTCGGCCCGGTAGGCGGCGGCCACGGCGGCCGAGGTCAGGCCGTGCCCGTGCCGCACCAGCAGGGAGGCGGCGAAGATGGCGTACTCGGTGTCGTCGGTGCCGCCGCGTTCGATCTCGGTGAGCCTGCCCCAGCGCCGCCGGATCTCCGACGGCGTGAGGTTCTCGGCGGGCGCCCCGAGGGCGTCGCCGGCCGCGAGGCCGAGCAGACACCCCCGGGCCCGGTCGCGATACGTCACTTCTGGTACCGCTCCAGCACCTTGTTGCCGTCCTCGACGAGCTTCTTCGCCACGTCGTCGATGGTGATCTTGTTGGCGAAGTACTCCTGGAGCGCCGGCGTCGCCACCTTGCTCTTCCACTCGTCGAACCCGTTGACCTTGAGGAACGGCGCGACGACGAGGTTCTTGGCCGAGGCCGTGGCCACGTCCCAGCCGTTCTCCTTGGTCGTCATCGACGGGTCGGCGGCGGCCTTGACGGACGTCGGCAGCAGCCAGTCGCCCTTGGCGAGCTTGGCCTGGTTGTCCGGGTTGAGGAAGAAGGAGATGAACTTCAGCGCCTCGTCCGGGTGCTTGCTGTCCTGCGACACCGAGAGGGTCTGGGAGACCGCGCCCTGGTCGGAGGTGGTGCCCTTCAGCGGCGGCAGCGTCACCCAGTCGAAGCCCTTCGGCGCCTGCTCGGCGACCTGCTGGCGCAGGTACACGCCGGCGGGCAGCAGGGCGAACTTGCCGGCGTAGAAGGCGGGCAGCGGGTCGGCCGTGCCCTGGCCGAGCGCCGCCGGGTCGGCCGACTTGTCCTTGTAGAGCTGGTCGTGGATGCGCTGGAGGACCTGCTTCTCCTCCGGGCCGACCTTGACGGTGGTCTTGCCGTCGGCGGTCTGGAAGAACGTGCCGCCGAAGTTCAGCGCCAGGTTGAGGGTCTTGTTGACCGGCGACTTCATCGGCCACGCCACGCCGAACGCGCCGCCCTTGGTCATCTTCTTGCTCGCCTCGGCGAACTCGTCCCACGTCCACGGGTTGTCGGGGGTGGGGATGCGCACGCCGGCGCCGTCGAGGAGCTTCTTGTTGGCGATGATGACCTGCGACTCCTGCAGGAACGGCACGCCGTACACGCCCTGCTTGCCCTTGCCGTCATCGAAGGTGACGGTGTCCCACGACTTCTGCGGGATGTCGCTCTTCAGCTCGGCGGGCAGCTTGTCCGACAGGTCGAGCAGATAGCCGTCGGAGGAGAAGCCGGACAGCGCGGGCGAGTCGTTGTGGATGACGTCCGGCGCGGTTCCGCCCGCGAACTGGGTGACGAGCTGGTCGTTGACGTTGTCCCAGCTGCCCTGGACGTAGGTGACCTGGATCTTGGGGTTGGCCTTGTTCCACTCGTCGACGATCTGCTTGTTGGCGGCGACCGACTCCTTCTGCCAGGCCAGGCTGAGGAAGTTGAGCTTGACCGGCTCACTGGGCTCGGCCGCGGAGCCGCCCTTGTCGCCGCTGCCGCCGCTGCCGCAGCCGGCGGCCAGCGCGACGATCGCTGCCGCCGCCAAAGCGGACTTCATACGCATGAGAGCCTCCTACTAGCCCTTGACGGCGCCGGCCATCAGACCGGACTTCAGTCGCCGCTGGATGATTGCGAAAAAGATCAGGCTCGGGATGGTCGCCATGAGCGACGCCGCGGCCAGCGGGCCGAGCCGGGCCACTCCCTCCGGACCGGTGAAGCGCACCAGCGTCAGGGGGAGCGTCATCACGTCGGGGTCCTGCAGGACCACGAGCGCGAAGAGGAACTCGTTCCACGACGAGATGAACGAGAACAGCAGCGTCGCCACCACGCCAGGGGCGAGCAGCGGCGCCACCACGCGGGCGATGGTGGTGATCCGCCCGGCGCCGTCCACGGCCGCGGCCTCCTCCAGCTCGGCCGGGACCGCGCGCACGTACCCCTGGAGCATCCACAGCGCGAACGGCAGCGTGAACGTCACGTGCACGACCACCAGGCCGGGCAGCGTGTTCACCAGCTCCAGGTCCCGCAGGATCATGAACAGCGGGATGATGATGAGGATGAACGGGAAGACCTGGCTGACCAGCACCCACCCGATGGCGATCCGGTTGACCAGGCCGCGGTAGCGGGCCATCGCGTAGGCGGCGGGCAGCGAGATCAGCACCGTGACGAGGCTGCTGGCCAGTGCCACGACCAGGCTGCGGGTGGCCGCGCCGACGAGGTCCTGCTCACCGAACGCGTCGGCGAAGTTGGCCAGCGTCGGGTCCCGCGGGATCCACGTCGGGTCGGCCAGCGCCATCTCGCGCGGCGTCTTCAGCGCCGTGGACAGCAGCCACAGCAGCGGGAACGCCAGGAAGACGACGTAGGCGAGCAGGGCGAGGTACTGCGGGACGCGGCGCACCCCGGCGGCCGCTCCGCGGGTGGTGGTCACTTGGCCTCCCTCATCTGGCGCCACAGGTACACGCCGAGCACCGCGAGCACGACGACGGCCATCGCGAGGCCGAGCATCGAGGCGTAGCCGGCGAACCGGTACCGGAACGCCTCCTCGTAGGCGAACAGCATCGGCAGCCGCGTCTGGCCACCCGGCCCGCCCTGGGTGAGCACGTAAACCAGTCCGAACTGGTTGATGTTCCACACGAAGTCGAGCGAGGTGATGGCCACGATGACGGGCTTGAGCTGGGGCAGCGTGATGTTCCAGAACTTGCGCCAGCGGCCCGCCCCGTCCACCTCCACGGCCTCGTACAGCTCTCTCGGGACGCTCTGCAGGCCCGCGAGCAGCACGACGGTCGTCTGCGGCATGCCGGTCCAGACGCCGACCACGATGATCGCCGGCAGGGCGAACGAGAAGTCGGCCAGCCAGTTGACGTGGGTGCCGAGCAGGCTGTTCAGGATGCCGGCGTCGGGGTGGTAGACGAGCTTCCACATGAGGCCGATGACCACCGGCGGCATCGCCCACGGCACCACCGCCAGCACCCGGGCCACTCCCCGGAACCTGAGGTCCTGGTTGAGCAGCAACGCCAGGCCCAGGGCGGCGAGGAACTGCAGACCGGTCACCGAGATCGACCAGATCATGCCGATCCGGAACGACGACCAGAAGTCCTCGGCGGTCAGCAGCTCGGTGAGGTTCTCCAGGCCGACGAAGCTCGTCTCGTGGTTGCGGGTGTTGCGCGCGTCGGTGAACGCCAGCCCGATGCCGTACAGCAGCGGGCCCACGCTGAACAGCAGGACCGGCACGAGCGCGGGCAGCATGAGCACCCACATCTCGCGGGTCTGCCCGTACCGCGTACCTGCTGACCGGCGACCGGCACGCGGCCGAGGACCTGGTGCAGTCGGCCCTGGCCATGCGCGCCCGCGGCGTCGAGCGCGGCTCTCCGCTCGTCGGCCCTGGCCTGCGC
>NZ_JBEXDT010000186.1:0-6570 GCF_040605905.1 Nonomuraea sp. NPDC005501
GGCGCCGTCGTGGCCCGCGCCGGCACGCGTCCCCGCGCCGAGGTCGCCTCCGCGTACACCGGGGCGTTCCACGCGGCGCTCGCCGAGCGGGCCCGCCCCGGACGCAACGTCAACGCCCTCCAGCACTGCCTGGGCATGCTCGGCCTCGACCCGGCCCGCCGCGACCACCTGGCCGGCGTCATCGGCGCCTACCGGGCCGGCCTGGTGCCGCTGAGCGTCCCGGCCACGCTGATCCGGCACGACGCGGAGGGCGAGGGAGCCGCCTACGTGCGCGACCAGACGTTCCTGTCGCCGTACCCGGACGAGCTGGCGCTGCGCCACCACGTCCCCGCGTGACCTGCGCCCGCGACGGCAAACACCGCCTCACCACCCGGGTCAACGGCGACTGGGCACCCCTCGGCGTCTTCACCGACGCGCTCGCCGCCGAGTTCTGCCCTGCCGCGTCCTGGCATGTCCGGAGCACGTACGCGAAGGACAGCCATCGGCCTCACCCGCGGGTCACGAGACCTTCGAGCGGGTGAGGCGCCCCCGTCCCCTTCGCCACTACTCCGGCATGAGGACCTTGTCGATGACGTAGACGGAGGCGTTGCCCGTCGGCACGTTGCCGCAGACCACCTTCGCCGTGTTCACCGTGTAACTGTCGCCGGAGCCCCGCACCGTGAGCCTGCCGCCCTCCAGCGTGGTCAGCCGGGCATCGGCCAGGTCGGCGGGCGCCTGCCTGCCCTCGGCCACGTGGTACGTCAGGATCTTCGTCAGCGCCTGGCGGTTGGCCAGGACCTTGTCCAGGGTGCCCTTCGGGATGGCCGCGAACGCCTCGTTGGTCGGGGCGAAGACCGTGATGTCCTGCGCGGTGTTGAGCTTGTCGGCCAGGCCCGCCTCCTTGAGCGCGCCCACGAGCGTGGACAGCTCGGGGATCCGCGAGGCCGCGGTCGCCACCGGCTGGCCCGCGATGGCCGCCACGTTCGCGTCGGCGGCGGCGGGACACCCGGGACCGAACGGCGCCTCCGGCGCGCCCGTGGAGGAGGCCGCGGACGCGGCGTTCGCGCCCACGAAGGTCGTGGCCAGCGCGAGCGCCGCCGCGAGCAGAGATCTCTTCATGTTTCGTCGTTCCCCTCAGTGGAGCACCTGGCGGGCCGCTGCGGGCCGCGCCTCTTTCCCTCTCCTCCGGTACGCGGGACGTCCGGGGATGCGGATTTCAGCCAAAGAGAGGGCAAAGAGGCGGAGGGAACCGGAGCGCCACGCCGTTCGTCACCCTCATACCGGTACAAACCGCCGAACGTCGAAAGAGGCCCCATGCGCAGCGCCCTGTTAGGAAATCTCGGCTCCCAGCAGGGACCCGGCACCTTCGCCCTGGCCAACTCCAAGATGCTCCGCGTCGAGCTCCCACCCGAGGTGCTGGCGCGTCAGGGCTCGATGGTCGCCTTCCAGGGCCGGATGGACTTCTCCTACGAGGGCGCCGGCGGCGTGGGCAAGCTGCTGAAGAAGGTGGTGACCGGTGAGGGCGCGCCGCTCATGCGCGTCACCGGCGAGGGCGTGCTGTTCCTCGCCGACAACGCCGACGACATCCACCTGTTCCACCTCGACGACGACGCCCTGACCGTCAACGGCCGCAACCTGCTCGCCCTCGACGCCTCGCTCACCTGGGACATCCAGCGGCTGCAGGGTGCCGGCGTGGCCGCGGGCGGCCTGTTCAACATGACGATCAGGGGCACGGGCTGGGTGGCGGTCACCGCGCACGGCGCCCCCGTGGTGCTCGACGCCTCGCGGCTGCCGACGTTCGCCGACAGCCAGTCCGCCGTGTGCTGGAGCGCCGGGCTGCACGTGGGCGTGAACCGCACGTTCAAGGCGGGCGCCCTGATCGGCCGGGGCAGCGGCGAGGCGGTGCAGCTCGCCTTCCAGGGCCAGGGGTTCGTCCTCGTCCAGGCGAGCGAGGGCCGGCCGGTCGTCCGCGCCCAGTGAGCCGGTCGTGCCGGCGCCCGCTCACCGACCCGCACGCCCACGGCGGCGACCCGGCCGATGCCTTCCATGTGGTGGCGCCTCCCTGCCGGATCCTAAGATCCGAGGCGTGGCCAGATACTTCGATCTTCATCCGGACAATCCCCAGCCTCGCCTGATCAGCCAGATCGCCGAGATCCTGCGGGCGGACGGGCTTATCGCCTACCCCACCGACTCGTGCTACGCCCTCGGATGCCAGCCGGGCAACAAGGAGGGCATCGACCGGATCAGGGAGATCCGCGGCCTTGGCAGCGACCACCACTTCACCCTGCTCTGCCGCGACTTCGCCCAATTCGGCCAGTTCGTTCACCTCAGCAATGCGCTGTTCCGCCAGGTCAAGGCGGCGACTCCCGGCGGTTACACCTTCATCCTGCCCGCGACCAAGGAAGTGCCGCGGCGGCTGCTGCATCCCCGGAAGAAGACCGTCGGCGTCCGCATCCCTGATCACGTCGTCACCCAGGCGCTGCTGGCCGAGTTCGGCGAACCGCTGGTGTCCAGCACCCTGCTGCTGCCCGACGAGACCGAGCCACTGACGCAGGGCTGGGAAATCAAGGAGCGGCTCGACCACCTGGTGGACGCGGTCCTCGACTCCGGCGAATGCGGCGCCACTCCGACGACTGTCGTCGACTTCTCGCAGCAGGAGCCGGAGATTCTTCGCCGGGGCACGGGAGATACGTCCCTGTTCGAATAGGCCCGGGAAAACAGCATCCCGCCCGATCAAGATGATCGGACGGGATCGGCTGGTTGTGGAGCTATGGGGATTCGAACCCCAGACCTCCTCCATGCCATGGAGGCGCGCTACCAACTGCGCTATAGCCCCTGGTCACCGCTTCGAGTGCTCTCGTGAACGGCGCTCAGGAAGCATATAGTCATCCGCACGATTCGCCTAATCGCGGCCCCGCACCACCGGTGAGCGGCGGTGCGGGCCGTGAAGGGGCTCAGGTCTGGGCGTCGGGCCGGTCGTCGCTGCTGATGGGCTCCGGCAGCGTGCCCGCGTTGTGCTCCAGCAGCCGCCATCCCTTGCGGCCCTCCTGCAGCACCGACCACGAGCAGTTGCCCAGCCCGCCCAGCGCCGGCCACAGCTCCTCGGGCAGGCCGAGCAGCTCGCAGATGCCGAGCCGCAGCGCGGCGCCGTGCGAGGCGATCACGAGCAGGCCGTCGTCGTCGAGCTTGGCGGCCCAGCGGCGGATGGCCGCGGCGACGCGCGCCGCCACCTCCGTGACGGGCTCGCCGTCGGGGGCCTCCCAGGCGATGTACTCCTCCGGCCAGCGGGCGGCGATCTCGTCGCGGGTGAGGCCCTCCCACTGCCCGCCGCCCCGTTCACGGAAGTCCTTGTCCACGGCCACGTCGAGGCCGACGAGCCGGCCGAGCGCGAGCGCGGTGTCGTTGGCGCGCCGCAGGTCGGAGGAGACGATCATGCTGGGGCGCAGGGACGCCAGCAGCGAGGCCGCCCGGGCCGCCTGGGCCTGGCCGGTCTCGTCCAGGGGGATGTCGGAGTGTCCCTGGAAGCGGTGCTCGACGTTCCACAGCGTCTGCCCGTGCCGGAGGCAGACGATCCGCTTGCTCAACTCCTGGCTCGCTGGATGTTGGCCTGCATCACGGCCTCCGGCAGCGTGATGGCGGGGCAGTCCTTCCACAGCCGCTCCAGGGCGTAGAAGGTGCGGTCCTCCTCGTGCTGCACGTGCACGACGATGTCGAGGTAGTCGAGGAGCACCCAGCGGCCCTCACGCTCGCCTTCGCGGCGGACGGGCTTGGCGTCGGCCTCGGTGCGCAGCCTCTCCTCGATCTCGTCGACGATGGCGCGGACCTGGCGGTCGTTGGTGGCGGAGCAGAGCAGGAAGGCGTCGGTGATGACGAGCTGCTCGCTCACGTCGTAGGCGAGGATGTCGTCGGCCAGCTTGTCCGCCGCGGCCTCGGCGGCGATCCTGACCAGCTGGACGGCTCTGTCAGATGCGGTCACGATGCGGGTCTGTCCTCCTGTGTAGGCAATCTGCCTTGTGCTGAGCCTACCTTCTCCGCCCGGACCCCTCACTCCCGCCGCGGAAGCCGTGAGCGTACAAGGTGAACGAGGGGCGCGCCGGTCAGTCCTGGCGGTAGAGGCCGCGCTTGTTGATGTACTGCACGATGCCGTCGGGGACGAGGTACCAGATCGGCTCGCCGTTGGCCACGCGCTGCCGGCACTCGGAGGAGGAGATGGCCAGGGCGGGGATCTCCAGCAGGGTGACCTTGCCCTCGGGCAGGCCGGGGTCGTGCAGCGTGTGGCCCGGCCGGGTGCAGCCGACGAAGTGCGCGAGGCCGAACAGCTCGCTCGCGTCCTGCCAGGTGAGGATGGCGCCCAGGGCGTCGGCGCCGGTGATGAAGAACAGCTCGGCGTCCGGCCCGTACGCCCGCGACACGTCGCGCAGCGTGTCGATGGTGAACGTCGGCCCGGGCCGGTCGATGTCCACCCGGCTGACCGAGAACCTGGGGTTGGACGCGGTCGCGATCACCGTCATCAGGTAGCGGTCCTCGGGCGCCGACACCTCTCGCTCCGACTTCTGGTACGGCCGGCCCGTCGGCACGAACACGACCTCGTCGAGCTCGAAGTGGTGCGCCACCTCACTGGCGGCGACCAGGTGACCGTGATGGATGGGGTCGAACGTCCCACCCATCACTCCCACGCGTCGCTTCCCCAGAACATCAGGCGCAAGCATCATGTGTGGGACCTTACGCGGAACCCCTACCAGAAGATGAGGGGACCCCCCTCGGCGAGACCCGCGCATCGCCCACGATGCCGACGTAGCATGCCGGGCATGACGACCACCCCGGACCGCAACCGCGTCCAACTGCCCGGCATCTCGTCCCGTGCCTACGAACACCCCGCAGACCGGTCCGCCCTGGTCGCTCTGCGTAAGTTGAGCGGGTTCGACACGGTTCTCAAGCAGATGTCCGGTCTCATCAGTGAGCGGCGGCTGCGCCTGATGTACCTCGCATCGGCCGTACGGGTGAGCGAGACCCAGTTCCGCTCCCTGTACGACATGGGGCGCGACGCCGCCTACACCCTCGACCTGCACCGGATCCCCGAGATCTACGTCCAGCAGGACCCCCAGGTCCAGGCCAAGGCCATCGGCTTCGACGACCCGTTCATCGTGGTGACCACCGGACTGCTCAACCTCATGAACGAGGAGGAGCAGCGTTTCGTCATCGGCCACGAGACCGCGCACATCCTGTCCGGACACGCGGTCTACCGGACGATGCTCGACATCCTCACCCGCCTGGCCACCCGCGTCGCGTGGATCCCCCTCGGCTACATCGGGCTGCGCGCCATCGTGGCCGGCCTGGAGGAGTGGTACCGCAAGTCGGAGCTCTCCTGCGACCGCGGCGGCCTGCTCGTCGGCCAGGACCCGGAGGCGGGCAAGCGGGCGCTGATGAAGCTGGCCGGCGGCGCCTACACGCACGAGATGAACATCGAGGCCTTCCTGGAGCAGTACAACGAGTACGACACCGCGGGCGACCTCCGCGACGGCTTCCTCAAGGTGCTCAACCTGCTCGGCACCACCCACCCGTTCGCCGTGGTGCGCGTGGCCGAGCTGGACAAGTGGCAGCGCAGCGGCGAGTACGACCGCATCGTCGCCGGCGACTACCCCCGCCGCGAGGACGACGCCAACGCCCGGGTCACCGACGAGGTCAAGGCCGCGGCCGAGTCCTACCGCGCATCCTGGTCGCAGTCGCAGGACCCGTTCATCGGCGTGCTGCGCGACGTGGCGGAGGGCGCAGTCAACGCGGGCGAGCGCATCTTCAACCGCTTCTCCCGCCGCGACGGCGGCCAGGGCTGACGGCCCAGGCCCCCTTCCCCGAACGCTCCGGGGCCGGCCTCACCGACTGTTGTCGGAGCAGCCAGGTTCTGGAGCACTCAGGTTCTGGAGCACTCAGGATCTAGAGCAGCAGAGCGATCGCGCGCACGGCCGCCGCGCACAGGGCGACGAACCCGCCCAGCACGGCCAGTGCGCGCAGCCCCTCGCGGCGCAGCTCCGGCAGCCGGGCGCCGATCCGCTCGATCTCGCGGCCGGTGATGCCGCCGCACAGCATGCCGAACACCACGCCCGCGGCGGTGACCGGCGCGGGCTGCTGCCACCAGTCGGAGCCGATCTGACCGCCGCCGGTGAGCCAGAGCGCTCCGCCGGCCGCCACCACGACGGGCACGCCCGGCCAGAGCGCCGCGGTCACCGCCGAGCCGGTGGCCGCGAACGGGAACACCAGCACCCGCAGCGCCACCCGCCAGCGCCGTGACGTGCGGTTGCGGACCACCCAGTGGCTCATCCAGATGGTCCGCGTCAGCACCACGAACACCGCCGTGATGCCGATGGAGGCGATCGGCCACATCACCGACGCCACCACGCACGGCACGGCCAGCACGGCCAGCAGCAGGAGCGCGGCATTGCCCGCGGGCAGCGAGGTGGAGCCGGGCTCCGACCTGAAGCGGGCGGCGCGGCCCCCTCGCGCCTGGGCGGCCGCCGCCTTGGCGCGCACCGGCGATCTGTTCACGGGCGCCGCCAAGTGAACATCCTCTTCCTGATGACCGACCAGCACCGGGCC
>NZ_JBEXDT010000187.1:0-6555 GCF_040605905.1 Nonomuraea sp. NPDC005501
CTCCTCTGCCCGCGCTCCCCCGGCCCGCGCCGTGGCGGGCGGCGGGCGCCGAGCTGCGCTGGGTGACGGGGTTCGCGGCGCCCTGGATCCATCGGCGCCTGCGCGGCCGCTCCTCCGGCGACGGCCGCACGGCCAAGCGCCCCGCGCTGCTACCGGTCATCCACACCGAACAGCCGCACACCCGGCCTCCGGCGCATCAGCCTGAGACCGGGTGAGCTTCGGCGGTCAGAGAGATTGGGAACGGAATCCGGCGTTAGCGAGTTCTCCCCGGTCAGTCAACCCCTGCCGTTGCTGTCTTCCGGACGTGGTCAACGCCGGATTCCGTTCCATCGCACAGATGGTCAGCGCTGATAATGATCATGGTGCAGAAGGCAGCCCGGGTCTCGATGGCGAAGGTACGGCGGACGGCTGGAGCCGGTCTGGACGATCTGCGGCATGGCGCGTGGTGATGGTGGCGGCGGAACGGCAGAGGCGAGCCCGAGTGGCGGCCGGTGACAGACGTGGGCATGTGACTGCGATCGTGCTGGAGCAATTGGGCGCCAACGCGAGCAGTTGCGGACTCTGGAGCCGGCGCGGCGCTTCCCGGGCCTTGACGGGTCCGGCCGGTCAGATCGCGGTCTGCTGATCGTGGTCGCGGAGCATGCGCAGGACGGTCGCGGCCGAGGGTGACGGCCCTTTTTCGCGCCGCTGGTGATGACGAGCCGGGCGGCGATGTCGCGCAGGCTGAGGTTCTGGGCGCGCAGGTGGAGAGCCATGGAGAGCATGTGCTCGTCAGTGACGGCGGCGCCGCCGATGGCCTTGCCGCGGGCGCGGGCGGACTCGTGGCCTTCCAGGGTGCGGTCGCGGATGCAGCCGATCCGCGCGTGCCCGGTCGGCTCGGCGTCGGCCACGGCGGGGCGGGGCAGTCGGAGCCAGGCCATGCCCGGCGCTCGGATGGCCGGGGTGGGGACGTTGAGCGCCTTGGCGAGCGAGGGCACGAGCCGGAAGCGGGCGGTGTGGTACTGGACGGCCACCTTGCCCTTGCCCGTACGGCAGGGCGAGCCGGCGGGGGCGGCGGGGGCTACCCCGACCGACCGTCGGAGTGCACGGCATCGCTGCGCTTGGTGCCCTCCAGCAAGAAACCGCACTTGACGGCGACCCGGCAGGAGGCATGATTTCGGGTCGAGTGATCCGACTGCAGATGGTAGAAACCAGCCTCGTCCTGCGGTGACGCGGCGAAAGCTCACCTGGTCGTTGCCATGCCACCGGCGATACACACGCCGACCGTTATGGCAGTCGTCCGCTTGCTGGAGGAAGGCACATGCCTGCCAGGTGGAGAAGATCAGGCGGCCGGGTGGGCGGTGACGTCGTGGCCCGCCCAGTTCAGCGCGACCTCGCCGGTCGTCAGGAAATCCAACTCGACCTCACCTTTCATCCTGGCGAAGAAACGGGTCTCGGACATGGGCCGCAGTTCGGTCCTGGCCAGCCCGTGTACCTCCACCATCAGCCGGTCGCCGTCGCGCGTGACGTCCATCGTGGACGTGCGGCCCATATGCCGCATCGTGTAACGGCCGGCGTACCGGTCGAGGACGACAGGGTCGACGGTGACGAAGACCCGGCGGCTGGGTAGCTCGTACGGCTTGCCGCGGGCGATGGCCGCCAGCGCGGCCTCGATCTCGGTGAACGCGGCGTTCTCGATGTTGGACAGCACGGTCACGAAGAGGTCGTCGCGACGGTAGTGCGCTGAGACGCTGACGAAGCCGATGGTGCCGCCCGAGCTTTCGACGCGGTCGCCGCGTACCGCACAGCCGTAGCCGTAGCCGATCCCATCGGCTGCGGCGTGCGGCTTGACCAGATCCGCGAGCGATTCTTGGCGCAGCAGGCGGGGCAGGCCGCGGTTCCAGCGGTGCAGGTCCTCGACTGTTGAGTGCAGGGCCCCTGCGGCGTCCTGGTTGGAGTTGTGCAGGTACGGGGTGCGGGTGAGGCGGCCGTCGCTCGCCATATAGCCGAAAGCGTGTCCTTCGGCGGGATCGTCGGTCAGGCCGCTGTGCTCCATGGCCAGTGGGGCGAAGATGTGCCTGCGGACGTACTCGCCGTAGGTCAGGCCGGACGACTGCTCGATCACCTCGCCGAGCAGGGCCCATCCGGAGTTGCTGTAGCTCATCCGCGCGCCTGGCTCGAACAGCAGGGGCCGGTCCTTGAAGTCGGCGATGAGCGCCGCTCTCGTGCGCGGTGTTCCCATGATGCGGGTGAAGCCCTCGGTCGTGACGTAATCGGGGATGCCTGAGGTGTTGGTTAGCAGGTGGTGCAGCGTGATCGCATCGCCGTGCGGGTAGCCGGGCAGGTGGTGGCCGATCGGGTCGGTGACGCGGAGCCTGCCCTGCTCCTGGAGTTGCAGGATCGCGATCGCGGTGAAGGTCTTGGTCTGGGAGCCGATCCTGAACACCGTGTGCGGCGTGTTGGGCACGGCGTGCTCGTGGTCGGCGTGGCCGTACCCCTTGGCGAAGAGCCGCCGGCCCTGGCGGGCGACCAGCACAGCGCCGCTGAACCTGCCGAGCTGCGTGTACGCGCGGACGAGCGCGTCCATTCGCCGCGAGAGGAAAAACATTCGTGTGCCTCCATTTTGATTATTCAACTTTGACTATCAGAGCACGAGGCTGCTGATATAGTCAAGCTTGACTATCGCGTGGAGGTGTTCGAGTGTCGTCGACCCGATTGCTCGTCCTGGGGCTGCTCAATGAGGGGCCACGGCACGGATACGAGATCAATCAGCTCGTCACGGCCGGGGCGCTGGAGCAGTGGACCGACGTGAAGCCGGGATCCGTCTATCACGCCCTGGCCAAACTGGAGGCCGAGGGGCTGGCTGAGACGCATTCGGAGGAGCGCACCGGCGATCGGCTGCGCCGCGTGTACGCGATCACGCCCGAGGGCCGGCACACGCTACGCGACCTGCTGCGTAAGGCGCTGTCCGCACCCCCGCACTCCACCAGGTCCGACTTCGCGCTGGCGCTGCGCTGGCACGCGTTGCTGGATTCAGGCGAAGCGTGGGAGTTGGTGGCGGCGTCCTCCCGGGCGCTGGAGGGCCGGCGGGTGGAGATCGCCGCGGGGCGGGAAGCGAAGGCCGGCCTGTCGCCGCTGGCCGACGCGCTATTCGACAACGCCGATGCGCATCTGGCCGCTGACGCGAAACTCCTGGAGGACATCCAGCACCTACTCGACCAGTGACGGCGAGCCGTGGCCCACATCATCTCTGAGCGGGTGGCCGAGCCCTACCGCAACGGGCGCTCAGCCGGTCCCCCCCTTGCACGTCTACGTGTACAGCCTGTGCACGTCTGCCTGTACGCCGACACCCAGCGGCGATGACCTGCGTCAAGTTGCCGCCAACTGCGCGCACCGTCAGTATCAGAACGTAGTTACTGGTTGTATTCCGCCTTTCGCAACGGGCGCACTCTCGGGTTCGAAGACACCTTCTGAACCCAAGCCCTCGAAACGCCCTCCGTTGGTCTTCACTCTTCGGTTTTGCGCTCGAAGACCCTTCAGAATTCACGAACTCACGGAGGATGGTCATCGGGGAGGCGTGGACCTCCACACGGAGGAAGTGCACCCCCCTGGGCGGCCAGGAACTCGTGCCGGGGGCGAGGGCGTGCACTCTGATCCATAACCCGTGCGCGGATCACCAACATGCTCCCGGCCTGGTTCACATCCCTGAAGCCGAGACACTGCGTCTGAGCCCGCGCTCACCGGACGGCAGGCGGGCCGTGCCCGGCTGGAAACTGGTGTGAAGAAAACCTGCCGAGCGGCGAACACTGGGCGACAGTTGCCTTCGGAAGGACGCCATGACTGCACCACCTGACGACAGCGATGTGATGGAAGACGTCACCGTGGTCGGGCGGTCGCTGGACAGTCCTGAGCTGTTCGCCCTCCTGTACGACCGGTACTTCACGGAGGTCTACCGTTATCTGGCCGCCCGGCTTGGCAGCGAGCAGGCCGAGGATCTGGTCGCTGACGCCTTCCTGCTCGCGTTCAACGGCAGGCGCGGCTTCGACCCGCGGCGGGGCACTGTGCGGTCGTGGTTATTCGGCATCGCCACGAACGTCGTGGCGCGGCACCGCCGCGCGGAGGGCCGCCGCCTGAACGCGCTCAGCAAGGTGGCGGCTGAGGACTCCGTCGTCGGGCACGAGGATCGGGTGACCGCGCGGCTCGCGGCGCAGTCCAGTCGGCCGGAGCTCGTACGGGGGCTGAAGGGCCTGGCGAAGGGCGATCGCGACGTGGTGTTCCTGCTCGTGTTCGGCGGGCTGGGCTACGAGGAGATCGCCACTGCTCTGGATATACCGGTGGGGACCGTCGGGTCCCGGATCAACAGGGCGCGCAAGAAGCTGCGTAAGGCCCTTGGCGACGTCAACCCGATCGGGGAGTGGTGATGGACGAGCTGAAGCTGATCGAGGCCGTGTTCGCGGAGCCCGAGCCCACGGCGGAGGCGGCGGCCAAGGGGCGTGACCGCCTCGTCCACGTGACCCGGGAGGCATCGGCGTCACGGTTGGGCCGTCCGCGCCGCGGGTGGCCCACCGCGCTGCCGATCCGGCGCGTCGCCCTGGTCGGCGCCATGGTGGTGATGCTCACCGGTGGCATCATCGTCAGTCAGGTGAGCCTGGGTGGCGTCGACCCGCGTACCCCCGGGTACCTGATCGCAGCCCCTCCGGCCGACGCCAAGGCGCTGCTCACCCTGGCCGCCCGGGCCGCCGCCGGCCGGCCCGACACGGTGCCGGCTCGCGGCCAGTACGTTCACACCAAGACGCTGGCCCAGCACAGCCTGTACACCAAGGACGGGTCGGGCCGGACGCTCTACACCAAGGTGCTGGTCAGCCAGGAGCGCTGGGAGGCCGCCGACGTGGGCAAGCCCTGGCTGAGCCGCAGCCGGAACCTGTCGGCCACGGGACCGGCGCCCCGCAAATACTGGGACCGCGGCGTCGAGGACATCGTGTCCGAGTCAGGGGCCTGTCCTGGCCAGCCGGCCTACGCGCGGCTGGGCGCTTGGCCGACGGATCCCGCCCAGGTACGCGCGAAGATCGTGGCCGAGGCGGGCGAGGAGCCGCTGCGTATCTGGCGCTCCCTCCAGAGCCTGGTCCGCGAGTCCGTGGTGAGGCCCAGCCTGGGCGCCGCGCTGTACCAGGTCGCCGCTGGGCTGGATGGCATCGTGCTCATCAGCGACGCCGTGGACGCCGCCGGCCGCCCCGGCCTGGCCGTCGCCATGGACGAGGGCAACGGCACCCGGTCCGAGCTGATCTTCGATCGGAAGACCTACCGCTACCTGGGCGAGCGCACGGTGAACACCAGGGACCGCCAGGTGAAACCGTCCTCCGGCGGCGAGTACACCGAGAAGAAGGACGCGGTGACCGGCACCGCCGTGCTCACCGTCGATCTCGCCCTCAGCTTGCCCGAGGTCTCACCGAATGCGTCCCGCATGAAGATCCCCTGCTGAGACTTCTCCCCACCTGATCCGGCCTTTCCGGCCGTGAGTTCTGTTTCGCATGCCCTCACATCGATCCGGCATGCCCTCAAAGAAGAAAAAGAAGAAGGAGACCCTCCATGTTCATCGCCAAGGCGATCGCGGCCACCCTGCTCGCCGGCTCGTTCGGCGGCCTCACCTCGCCGCCGTCCGGGGACGTCGCCGCGTACGAGAAGCAGACGCGACTGGAGGCCAAGCGCGTCGCCTGCATGACGGAGCGGGGCCTGGACTACGCGGCCTCGCCGGAGCCTCGGTACACGTGGCAGCCCGGGGAGCAGGAGCGGCTCGCCGGTGACCTGGAGGCGCTGCGGGCCTACCGGGCCAAGTACGGCTTCGGCGTCTGGTCGGCGAACGTCTATCCGAAGGACGAGGTCGCCAACCCCGTTCGGCACGAGAACCCCAACAACAAGATGCTGATGTCGCTCTCGGCCGGTGAGCTGAAGAAGTGGCGCGCCGCCGACGAGTCCTGCTTCTCCCAGGCGGTCAAGGAGGTGCTGGGCAAGACCGTCACCTCCCAGGAGGACTACCACGACCAGCTCGAAGCGGCGGTGCGCAAGTCGTTGAGCGTCCTCGACCAGGACAAGCAGCTCGTCCAGCTGAGCAAGCGGTTCGCCGCGTGCCTGGGCGTCAGCCAGAGCGAGCCGACCGCGCTGGACGGTCTGAGCCACACGAAGATCGTGCGGCAGGCTTCGGACGTCGCCAAGAAGGCGTGGAAGGGCGAACTGCCCAAGGCGCCCAAGGGCAAGACCGTCATCTTCCGGCCGAACCTGAAGCCCGCGCAGGCCAGGCCGTACCTGGACGAGGAGATCAAGGCGGCGCTGAAGGACCTGGAGTGCGGCAAGGACTTCTACCCCGCCTACTCCCCCAAGGCCAGGGAGATCACGTCGCGGGTCTACCAGGAGTTCGGCCGGGAGGGCGCGGCCCAGGCGATCCCGTCCCGGATCTACCTCAAGCTCGTCTGACGCAGCGCTCCCGGGGTCGCGGTCGTACATGATGTGCACGACGTCGCTGTACGGCGCTCCCTCGTTGACGAAGCGCTCGCCCTTGCCGTTGACCAGGATGCAGCCGGG
>NZ_JBEXDT010000188.1:0-6316 GCF_040605905.1 Nonomuraea sp. NPDC005501
GCCGTCCAGGCCGTGGCGGGCACCGACGTCCCCCTCGGCATCATCCCGGCCGGCACGGGCACACCGCCCTGGCGGTGCTCGCCCGTACGTCCCTGACCGCTCTCGCCGCGCGCGCGGCGGCCGCTGGAGGTGTCGCGTGACCGAGCCCGACCCGGTGCTGCTGGAGCAGCGCTACCGCTCCGTCCTGCGGATCCTGCCCGCCTCCTACCGGGTGGAGCGGGAGGACGAGATGGTGGCGGCCTTCATGGAGATGTCCGGCGAGGTGCCGGACGAGCGCAACCCGCGCCCGCGCTGGGGCGAGGTCGCCAGCGTGGTCGCGCTGGCGGTGCGGGTCCGGCTCGGCGGGGCGGGCGCCGGTCCCCGGTTCGTCGCCTGGGGCGAGGCCGTCCGGCTCGTCGCGCTGCTGGGCCTGGGCTACCAGGCCCTGCTCAGCCTCTACTCCCTCCTGTCGATCGGCCTCGCCGCCGTGCTCGACGCCCCCAGCCCTGCCCCCTGGAGCCGCGTCGTCCTCGCCGTGGTGGACTGCTCCTGGTTCGCCGCGTACGCCGTCCTCATGCGGGGTCACGTCCGGCCGGCCAAGGCGGCGGCACTGGCGGGCGGCGCGACGTCCCTCCTCGCGCTCCTCACCGCCCTGCCGATCGACCTCATGGGGTGGCCGCAGGCGGCCTCCGCCCTGACGGTCGTGGCGACCCTGCTCGCGCTGCTGGCGGGCTTCCACCGCGACGTGCCCCCGGTCCGCCGCCCATGGGGCGCCGCCGTCCTGCCGCCGGCCCTCGCGGCGCCGCTGGTGGTCCTGCCTGTCGTCGCTTTCCCGCCGGCCGCCGAGCCGATCGTGTGGCTGTCGCTCTGGATCTATCCCGACGGGCTCGCGATCGTGGCGCTGCTCGTGACCGGCGCCGTCGCCCTCGCCCGCCACCGGTCTCCGTCCGTGCTGCTCGCCCTCGCGATGGGCGGGGCGCTGCTGATGGCGTCCCGGCTGCCGCTGGGCCTGCCTCGGGAGTACAACGAGCCCGTGTGGACGACGAGCGTCACACAGGGCGCGCTGCTCGCGGTGATGGTCGTGTCGCTGATGATCGCGGGGCTGCGGAGACTGCCCGCCGCGCGCCGCCCCGGGCTCGAACCAGCCTCCTGACCGGCCACGACATCTTCATGACAATCTAGGCGGAAGAGGCGGCCACGTCCTACTGTCCCGTGTATGGCTACCCGCTCCTCCTTCCTGCTCGACGTTCTCGTGGCCGAGTTCGGTGAGTCGATCAAGCGCGAACCGGCCGCGTTCCGGCGCAAGTTCCGCAAGATGGCCGCCTCGCCGTTCGCCTTCTACCGGGGCAGCGCGAGCCTGTTCTACGCCGACCTCACCGGCGAGTTCGCCGACGACGCCTTCCTCGACGAGCCCACCAGCCGGGTGTGGATCCACGGTGACCTGCACGCCGAGAACTTCGGCACCTACATGAACGCCTCCGGCGTGCTCGTCTTCAACGTCAACGACTTCGACGAGGCGTACGTCGGGCCGTACACCTGGGACCTCAAGCGCTTCGCCGCCAGCGTGGCGCTCATCGGGTACGCCAAGGCGCTGTCCGACGAGGTGATCAGCTCGCTCGTGAGCGGCTTCGGCACCGCCTACCTGGACGAGCTGACCGCCATCGCGCACGGCGGCGACGACGCGATCGGGTCGCTGACGCTCGGCACCACCACCGGCGTGCTGCACCGGGTGCTCCAGACGGCGCGACTGCGGACGCGGGTGGCGATGCTCGACGTCGAGACCGTCATCGACGACTACGACCGGCGCTTCGCGATCATGGAGGGGCGGGAGGCCGTCGGGCCCGAGACCCGGGCGGCCGTGCTGGCCGCGTTCGAGGACTACCTGACCACGCTGCCCGAGCAGACCACCTCCGTCGAGCACGTCATCAAGGACGTGGCGCTGCGCAAGGGCGTGGGCATCGGCTCGGCCGGGCTGCCCTCGTACAACATGCTGCTGGAGGGCCGCTCGCAGGCGCTGGAGAACGACGTCATCCTCTACATGAAGCAGGCGCAGGTGCCGGCCGTGGCCAGGTACATCACCGACGAGAAGGTGACCGGCTACTTCCTGCACCAGGGGCACCGGACCGCCGAGTCGCAGCGGGCGCTGCAGGCGTACGCCGACCCGTGGCTCGGCTACACCACGCTCGGCGGCGTGGGGCAGCTCGTGGCCGAGGTCTCGCCGTACTCGGCCGACCTCGACTGGGACGACGTCAACGAGCCGGCCGAGCTGGACTCGATCATGCGGGATCTCGGGCGGGCGGTGGCGCGCATGCACGCCGTGGCCGACGACGAGTCCAGCCACGACCTGGTGGACTACTCGACCGAGGAGTCGATCGTGGCGGTGGTGGACGGCGACCGGCCCGGCTTCATCGGCATGCTGGTGGACTTCGCGCACCGGTACGGGATCCAGGCGCGGGCCGACCACCAGACCTTCGTCGACCTCTTCCGCAACGGCCGCCTCCCCGGGGTGTGACCGCCTAGAGCAGCTCGCGCAGCGCCCTGGCCAGGTTGCGGGGTGCCCGCGGCTCGTAGCGCAGGAACAGGTACGGCTCGGTGAGCTCCAGCTCGATCACCACCGGCGTCCCGTCGGGCAGCCGGACCAGGTCGATCCGCGCGTACAGAAGGGCTTGCGGGATGATGGCAAGCACCTTCTCGGCGAGCTCGACCTGGTCCGGGGCTGGTGCGCGGAGCTGTGCCCGCACGTGGTCGGCGCCCGACTTCCCCGGGGAGAGCATGGGAGTGCGGCGGACGGCGTGGCTGAAGCGGCGGTTGAAGTACAGCAGCGAGGTCTCGCCCTCGGTCTCGACCATGTCGAGGTAGGGCTGCACCATGGGCGTGCGGCCGGACGCCTCCAGCCACGCGGCGTGCGCGACGGCCTCGGCGCGGCCGGTGGTTCGGATCGTGTCGCGTGCGCCCGACGAGATCGCGGGCTTGACGACGTACTCGTCCCACTCGGGCAGGCCCTCCGACGACCAGTGCGTGGGCACGACGGGGAGCCCGAGGTCGCGGAGGTAGGTCTTGTCGGTGTTGCCGGCCAGCACGGAGGCGGGATTGAGCAGCCTTGAGTGGCTCTCGACCCGGCGGGCCCAGTCCAGGAACTCGTCCCGTCGGCCGACGTAGTCCCACACGGACCGCACCACGACGGCGTCGTAGGCGGCCCAGTCGGCCGCAGGGTCGTCCCAGCGCTCGGCACGCCCTTCGATGCCCTCCCCCCGCCAGGCGGCCAGCACGATGTCACGCTCGTCGTCGTGGCCGTCTTTGTCGTCAAATGTCACATAGGCACAGGTAATCACGGCGACGATGCTACGGCCCGCCCCCGGCAGGTCAGGGGCGGCGGGGTCCACCTCCCGGGGTCGTCACGGACGGGTGTCCGCCTCGCCACGGCTTACCGCCTGACGTGCCCTGCGAGCCGCCCCACCGCCGCCGCCCAGCTCTGGTTTCCCGCAGTGCTCACCGCAGGTCGCGTCATGGAGAGCCTGGCGCCGGGGGGTGTCGACCGGTCGTACCGCCGCCCGTACGGGGCCCTCGGAGCGCGGCCGGCCCGGCGGGCCACCAGGTCCTGATCAGGGAACAGCTCCTAGTCGACGCGGTTGCTCACGGCCGCGCCGCTGCGGCGGGCGGCGGTGGCGGTGTTGGCGTTCACCGAGGTGACGTTGGTGGAGGAGCCGGTGCCCCGGTTCTGGGCCACGATGTTCCCGAACATGTTGCCGGACTGGGAGGACTCGCGGTTGGAGCTGGAGTCGGAGATGGCGGTGTCCGCGAACGCGGGGACGGCGGCCGGACCGGCGACCGCGGCGAAGGCGGCGCCGACGGCGGCGACGACCAGACCGGTGGCGCAGAGCTTCTTCATGGGGATCTCCTTCAGGGTTCGGGGGTTCGGGGGTTCGGGGGTTCGGGAGTCGGAGGGTTCAGGGGTGAAGGAACCCGGTGTGGGGTGGCCCGGTGCGGGGTGAAGGGCCCGGAGGGGGACCGCACCGGCCCGCGTGACGGCCCACCGGTACGCGCATCACACCGAGACGGGTGGCGGCTCGTCGAGACGAGCGACCCGCGACACGTGTCACCACCCGTCGGAGCGTGCGCCCCCCGGCGGGAGTGGGCGGTGGACTGCGCCTGCCAGGGAGGGAGCGGCAGGCGCCGAGCGGCCTGCCGGGAAGGGAGCGGCAGGCAGCGTGGCGGACGGGGACGCGGTCGGGCGGGATGGGGACGCGGGACGGGCCAGGCCGGTTCAGTAGAAGACGTAGGTGATGACGGTGCTGCCGTTGGTCGCCGTCGTCGCGATGCCGTTGACGTTGTTGACGTTGGTGGAGCGGCCCCAGCCCTGGTTGGCCGCGCCGACGTCACCGAAGGTGTTGCCGGACTGCGAGGAGCCGGTGTTGCGGCTCCAGTTGTCCGTCCAGGTGTCGGCGCTCGCGGGAGTGGCCAGCAAGGTGAGTGCGGCGGTCACCCCCGTGACGCAGACGGCGCTCAGGTTCTTGATCACTATGGTTCGGCTCCTTCGCCGGTGAGAGGGCGGGCGGTCAGGCTGAGGCCGATCCTATAACGTAGCGTTACTGATCCATAGCATAGCGTGATCAGAATTTTGCTCGAGTGTCGCGGGGTTCACTGACGGAGGGTGTCAGCGACTCGGGGTTAACGTCGCCCGCATGATCTACGAACTGCGGCGCTACACCCTGCACCCCGGACGGCGCGACACGCTGATCGAGCTGTTCGAGCGGGAGTTCGTCGAGTCACAGGAGGCGGCGGGCATCGGCCTGGCGGGGCACTTCCGGGACCTGGACGCGCCGGACATCTTCTGCTGGATGCGGAAATTTCCGGATATGGAGGCTCGTCGGGTGGCCTTGGCCGCGTTCTACGGCGGCCCCGTCTGGAAGGCCCATCGCACGGCGGCCAACGCCACGATGATCGACTCCGACGACGTATTGCTCCTGCATCCCGTTCCGACAGGGCTGTCTGCCGGAGACAGCTCGACGTTCCCCGCGGACGACCCGTTCCCGGGCACGGCTTTCCCGCTCGCCGGGCCGGCCGGCCTTACCGGCACCGGCGCGCTTCCCGAGTCCGCACTTCCCGCGTCCGTCTACGTCGCCACTGTGCACCACGTGCCGGAGGGCGTCGCGGGATTCCCCGCGTTCTTCGCCGAGCGGGTCGCGCCCGCGCTTGCCGAGGCCGGGATGCCGCCGATCGCGTGCTTCGAGACCGAGCACGCGGTCAACACCTTTCCGGCGCTGCCCGTCCGGACCGGTGAGAACGTCTTCGTGTGGTTCGCCCGGTTCGAGCGGGAGGAGGACGCAGGCAAGGCCCACGAGGCACTGAAGATGGAGGCGGCCCTGCTGGAAGGACAGGTCGCGGGAACGCCGCGGCGCTTCCGTCTCTCCCCTGCGGCCCGCTCCGCCCTCCGCTGACCGGCAGAACGGAGAAACGGGGCCACGGACCCCGGCGGCGATCGCCCCATGTGGATGGAGACGCGGGCGCGCGGGACACCGGCCGCGTCGGTGACGTGGAGACGTGCGCGCGTCGGCGGGCGGGGACGCCGGCGGACGACACGGGCACGCGAGCGCGGGCGCCGGAGCGCGGGTGTGGCCGCGGGCGGACGGACACGGGAGGGAACGCGAGCGCGGACGCCGGAGCGCGGGTGTGGCCGGGAGGGTCAGGATTCCGACGGGATGCCGGCGGAGGGGGCGTGGCGCCAGGCTGGGATCTCACCGCCTCCGTGGACGTGGATCTCCGCGCCCGTGACGTACCCCGGGCTGCCGAGCCACAGGCACACCCGGGCCACGTCCTCCGGTGTGGCCATGCGGCCCGCCGGGACCGTGGCGGCCACGGCCTCGTGCCCGCCCGCGTAGTGCTCCTCCGCGCTCTCCGTGGCGGCGAGTCCCACCACCACCGAGTTGACCCGTACCTCCGGCGCCCACTCCGCCGCCAGGCAGCGCGCCAGGTGGTGCAGGCCGGCCTTGGCGGCCCCGTATGCGGAGGTGCCGGGCGAGGGGCGGGTGCCGCTGGCGCTGCCGATCATGATGATGGCCCCGCCCGACGCCTTGAGCGGCGGGTACGCCTGTTGCGACACCAGCAGCGGCGCCGTCAGGTTGAGCTCGACGACCCGGGCGTGCAGGCGGGGCGAGGTGCCGTCCAGTGGCGCGTGCGGGGAGCCGCCCGCGTTGTTGACGACGACGTCCAGCCGGTCGAGCCCGGAGACGAGGCGGGCGACGTCGTCCCGCTGGACGACCCGTCGGACGCCGCGTTCTGGACCGGCCTCGACGGCAAGCTGATCGGCCAGGTGAACCTGGTCCGCCACGCGCTCGGC
>NZ_JBEXDT010000189.1:0-5852 GCF_040605905.1 Nonomuraea sp. NPDC005501
GGCGGCGGGCACTCCCGCCGCCGGCCGCCCGGCGAGGTCCCCCATGAGACCCCCTGGTGAGATCGAGGTGACGCCCGTGGACGCCGTACCGAACGACGACCTGATATCCCGCATCGACCTGGCGCTCGGCTCCGACCCCCGGTTCGGCGACGCCGCCGCCATCGAGACCCGCAACCTCGCCCGTCACCGCCTCGGACTCGGCGTGCTGGCCCGGCACCATCCGGGCGCCGCCGGCAGGCTGGAGCGGCTGGCGCAGGCCGGGGACGCCGAGCTGCGGCCCCTGATGTACGACCCGGTGCTGCGCAACGCGTTCGAGAACGACCTGACGGCCCTGGAGCGGGGAGCCGGTCGGACCGGGGCCCTCGCCGGGTTCCTGGAGAGCGGCGTCGCCGACACGCTCGACGGGGTGGGCCCGTGCGAGCGCCTGTCCGAGCCGAGGGTGCGCCCCTGGCCGGGGGCCGTCTCGTGGGTGTGGACGGACCTCCACCCGTCCTCCGGGCCGGAGCGGGAGCTGAGCGCCCGGCTGGAGGAGCTGCTGGCCGGGACGCTGTCGCAGGAGGGCTCCGGCGGCCGGGTCCGCCCCGACGCCGGCCTGCTGTCGGCCCTGACCCGTGCCGCGGCGCTCCTTGGCGAGCTGCTGCCCCGCACGGGCGCCGGAGTGCTGCCGCACGTCTCACTGACCGGGTTCGTCCGTGACGAGCTGGCCGACGGCGCGCTCAACTCGATCTCCGGCGGCGATCCGCTGCCCTCGGCGCTGTTCCTGGCTCCCGAACGGCTGGACGACCCGTGGACGGCGGCCGAGACGCTGTTCCACGAGGGGCTGCACCTGAAGCTGTTCGACGTGCTCCGGACCGGCTCCATGGTCGCGGACGCCGACCAGATGGTCCCCATCCCGTGGCGGGTGAGGCCGTGGACGCTGACGCGGGTCCTGTTCGCCCTGCACGTGTACGCCCACCTGCTGCTGTTCCAGGCGGCGGCCGCTGCGGCGAGTCCCGCCGTCCGGTCCCGGTACGGCACGCCGCCGGCGACCGCGTTCGCCGACCGCGCCACGCCCGGCAGCCCTGCCGCGGCGGAGGGCACGCACACCACCGGTCTCGAACGGGTCGCCTACCTCGCCCGGCAGGCCGCGCTGGCGTACGGCGAGGGGCTGACGGACAACGGCCGGCGCTTCGTCGACTGGCTGGTGGGAGCCGTGTCTCCCCTGGCGCCGGGCCACCTGCCCGAGCCCGCCCCCTCTCGTCCTGCCCAGGCGCGGCCGGATGTGCGGCCGGACGTGCGGCCGGAGGTGGAGCTGGAGGCGCGCGGCTACCGCCAGGCGCGGCCGGTTCACGTGTGCCCGATCCCCGAGCAGGGACAGCTCGTGGCCGTCTCTCCCGGAACGCCGCGGTTCCAGTGGCTCAACGGCCACGCCTGGCTGCTGTACGCCCTGTGCGACGGCGGGGACCTGACCTCGCTGCGCGCCCGCTACCGCGAGGCGGCGGGGCCGGACGCGGACGCCGGGCTCGGCACCGGCCTGGCGGGCCTCCTGTCGGCCGGTCTCATCGAGCCGGTCGGCGCCTGACCGGCAGGATGCGGTCATGCGTCGAGCCGGTCGGCGTCTGACCACCGGCAGGGTGTGGTCATGCGTCGAGCCGGTCGGCGCCTGACCGGCAGGGTGCGGTCAGACGTCGAGCCGGTCGGCGCCCGACCGGCAGGGTGGGGTCACCCGGTCACGCCCAGCTCGTCGAAGAGCCGCTCGGCCGTCGCCAGATGGTGCCGGGCGGCCTCGGCGTCGCCCCGGGCCGCATGAGCCTCGGCCAGCTCCTGGTGGGTCTCCGCCAGGCCCTTTCGGTCTCCGATGCCGTCCCGGATGCGCAGAGCCGCGGCGTAGTGCGCCAGCGCCTCCTCCTCCCGGCCGAGCCGGTGGTAGAGGCCCGCGAGGTCGTTGGCCACCTGCCCCTCGCCTCTGCGGTCGCCCGTCTCGCGGTGCAGGGCCAGCGCCTGCCGCAGGTGCCCGAGCGCCGCCGCGTGCCGCCCGAGGGCGACCTCGGCCAGGCCGATGTTGTTGAGCGCGCGGGCCTCGCCCTTGCGGCTGCCCGCCGCCCGGCGCAGGGCCAGCGCCTCGCGGTACAACTCCAGCGCCTGGGCGGGCCGGCCCTGGGCGTTGCGGACGACGCCGAGGTTGTTGAGGGTGTTCGCCTGGCCGTGGACGTCACCGGTGCCACGGTGCACGGCCAGCGCCCGCTCGTAGCAGGTGACGGCCTCCTCCAGGCGGCCGAGGTGCCGCAGCACGATGCCGGTGAGGTTGAGCGTCCGGCCCACGGCGTCGTCGTCGCCCGACCTCTCCAGGAGGCGCCGGGCCTCGTCCAGCTCGGCCAGCGCGGCGTCGTACCGGCCGAGCAGCCAGGAGACGGCGCCGATGCTGCGCAGCGCGACGCCCGCGCCATGTGCGTCCCCGAGCCGCCGGTGGATCTGGAGCGCTCCGCGGTGCTCGGCCAGGGCCTCGGGGTAGCGGCCCAGATGCTCGAACACGGTGCCGAGGTCACCGCGGGCGGCGGCCTCCTCACGGCTCCTTCCCGCCCGCCCCGCGGCGGCGGCGGCCAGGGCGTGCAGCTCGGCGGCGTCGTTCAGGCGGTGGCGCAGCCGCAGCGGCTCGGCGAGCGCGGCGGGCAGCCGCCAGGCGGCGTCGAGGCCGTGCTCCGCGGCGTGGCGAGTGGCGGCGAGCACGTTCTCGTGCTCCTCGTCGAGCGCGAGGGGGTCGCGGAGCGTGACGTACCACTCCAGCAGCCGCCGTAGCGCCTCCTGCCGCGTGTGGGGGGCGTCCTCGGTCTCGGCCCGGTGACGGGCGTAGTCGCGGAGGAGGTCGTGGAAGCGGTAACGCTCCTCGCTCAGCCGGCCGCGACGGCACTGGAGCAGGCTCGCGGCGCGCAGCGCGTCCAGCCGGGCACGGGCCTCGGCGGCGGAGACGCCGAGCATCGCGGCCGCCGCCGGAGCGGTGAAGTCGCCGCCGGGGACCAGCCCGAGGCGGCGGAACGCGACCCGGTCGGGCCCGGCCAGCGCCTCGTGCGACAGGTCGAACGCGGCCATGACCGCGGCGGGCGGGGCGTCGCCGAGGCGCAACGCGGCGAGCCGTCCCCGATCGGCGAGGTCGGCCAGGTAGGTCCGGATCGGTCGGTGGGGGTGGCCGGCCAGGTGGGCGCCGGCGATCCGCAGAGCCAGCGGCAGCCGCCCGCACTGACGGGCCAGCTCCGCCACGGCCTCCGGATCGTCGGCGGCGCGGGGGCCGACGACCGCGGCCAGCAGCGCCACGGCCTGCGGCTCGGTCAGGACGTCCAGCTCGACGGTCGTCACCGCGTGGCGAAGGGCCAGCCCGGCGAGCCGGCCGCGGCTGGTGACCAGTGCCAGGCAGCCGCCGGTGCCCGGCAGGAGCGGCTCCACCTGGGCGGGGTCGCGGGCGTTGTCGAGCACGACGAGCACGCGCCGGTCGGCGAGCAAGGACCGGTAGGCGGCGGCGAGCTCCTCCTCCCCGGCCGGGACGCGCTCCGGCGGCATGCCGAGGGCGCGCACGAACCGGTCCAGCGCCTCCCGGGGCGTGACGGCCTCCCGCGGCCGGTGCCCGCGCAGGTCGATGAAGAGCCGCCCGCCAGGGAAGCGCCCGGCCATCCGGTGCGCCCAGTGGACGGCGAGCGCGGACTTGCCCACACCGGGCATGCCGCTGACCACGACCACGGTCTCGCGCCCGAGGTCGGCCGGAGAGGGCCCGTGGTCGGCCGGGGAGCGCCCGCGGCCGGCCGGGGAAGGCCCGTGGTCGGCCGGCGGGCGGCTGACGAGGGCCGGCGGCGGGCCCCCGCCCTCCGCGGTCGCCGTCGCGGTCCCGCCCTCGGCGAGCGCGGTGAGCTCCCTCAGGGTGGCGCGGTGGCCGGTGAAGTACGCCAGATCGGGCGGTAGCCCCTGGGGCTCCACGCCCGCCTCCCCGCCGGCCTCCACGTCACCACCGGCCTGGGAGCCGCCCGCCCGGGAGTCGCCGGTGGCGGCCCTGGCGCGGCGCCGGAGGATCGTCTGCTGGAGCAGGCGCAGCTCCGGCCCCGGGTCCAGCCTCAGCTCCTCGGCGAGCACGCGGCGCGCCTCCTCGTACGCGGCCAGTGCCTCCCGCGGCTGCCCCGACCGGTCCAGCGCCAGGATCAGCCGTTCCCACAGGGACTCGCGCAGCGGGTGCTCGGCCAGCATCCCCCGCAGCTCCCCGGCCGCCTGGGCGTGCCGGCCGAGCCGGGCGAGCACGTCGGCGTACTGCTCGACGACCGCGGGCCGCAGCCCGTCGAGGCGCGCCCGCTCGGCCGTCACGATCGGCGAGTCCGGAACGTCGGTGAGGGACTCCGCCCGCCACAGACCCAGGGCCTCACGGAAGACCCCCGCGGCGCGTTCGAGCCGTCCTGCCTCGGCCAGCTCGCGCGCCCGTACGGCGTGCCGCTCGAAGACGCGGGCGTCGAGCGTCGCCCCGTCCATCTCCAGCCGGTAGCCGCCCGGCTCTCTGACCAGCCCGCTCAGGCCCTTGCCGCGCAGCCGGGAGAGCAAGGAGTGCAGCGTGCCGTCCGCGCTGCGCGGAGGCTCCGCTCCCCACAGCTCGTCGACCAGTCTCTCCGCCGGCAGGGGCCGCCCCGCCCTGATCAGCAGAACGGCCAGCAGCGCCCGCTGCTTCGGCGCGGTCAGCGGCACGGGAGAGCCCTCGCGCCGGAACTCCAGGGGTCCGAGGATCCGGAATTCCAGGCATCCCGTCGAACCCGTCGAACCCGTCGAACCCGTCAAGCGTGTCAAGCCTGTCAAGCCCCCTCGTACCCGGCGAAGCCGCCCCGTGCGCGCAAGGTCCGCGCAAGCGCGGCGTGGCAGTCTAGATCGGGATCCGCTCCGCCCGATAGCACTGATGTGGCCTGTCCGTTTCAGCAGGAGCTCAGGAGGAGTCATTGCCCCCGACGTCCCATGGAGTCCGTCTCGGCCTGCTCGGCCCGCTGCAGGTCCTCCGGGGTGACGGCGCGGTGGCCGTCACCGCGCCCAAGCACCGTGCCGTCCTGGCCATCCTCGCGATCAACGCCAGCCGTCCCGTCTCGGCGGACCGGATCGCCGAGGAGCTGTGGCAGGGCTCGGAGCCGAAGTTCGCGCGCAAGACGCTCCAGGGGTACGTGTGGCGGCTGCGCCGGCTGCTCGGCGACGACCTGCGCACGCGGCAGGGCTCGTACGAGCTGAGTGTGGCCTCGGAGGAGACGGACGCCGCCCGCTTCGAGCGGCTGCTCGCGGACGGCCGGCGTGCCGTCCGGGACCGGCAGCTGACGCAGGCCCGCGCGCGGCTGGAGGCGGCGCTGACCCTGTGGCGCGGGCCCGCGCTCGCCGACGTCCCCGCCACACCCATGGTCCGGGCGCACGCCGGCCGCCTGGAGGAGGCTCGGCTGCTGGCCGTCGAGGCGGTCCTGCGGACCGACGTCGACCTCGGCCGGCCCGCGGCGGCCATCCCGGAGCTGCGGGAGCTCACCCTGACGTACCCGGCCCGCGAGCCGCTGCACGCGCTGCTCATGCTGGCGCTGTACCGCGCGGGCCGCCAGGCGGAGGCGTTGTCGGCGTACGGCGTGCTCCGCGCGACGCTGATCGCCGACCACGGCCTGGAGCCCGGCAGGCCCGTCCAGGAGCTCCACCGCCGCATCCTGGCCGCCGACCCGGCCCTCGACCGGGCCGACTGGCGTCCGGACACGGATCAGCCGAGCGAGTCGATAGGGCGGGTGGCTTCGGGGTAGCGGGTGGACATGACCGAAGCTCCGCACCATGTCACAGTCTGGCCAACGGTCCGATCGATCCCCGTGTCCGCCGTGACCGACGGCACGCCGTCG
>NZ_JBEXDT010000190.1:0-5807 GCF_040605905.1 Nonomuraea sp. NPDC005501
GCTGGCCGACGTGCGCGTCGCCGCCCACCGCCTCGCGGTCCGGCTCGGCCGGCCGGTCACCGCGGCGTTCGCCTCGGCCGGCACGCCGACGCTCCCCGAGGCGCTGGAACGGGCCGGGTCCGGTCCGGCCCGGCGGGTGGCCGTCGCGTCGTACGTGCTGGCGCCCGGTCACTTCCACGGCCGTCTCCTGGCCGCGGGGGCCGACCTCGTCACCGACCCCCTGGGCGCGGACCCGGACGTGGCGTCGCTGGTGTGGGCGCGCTACGACGAGGCCGCCCTGGCCGCCCGCGCCGCGACGGCCTGACCTGACCCGGAGGCCCGCCGTGACCCGCGCCGCCCCCTCCGTCCGCCCGTCACAGCGGAGTCGGGCGGACGGAGCAGGCGGGCGGTCAGACGGGCGGTCAGGCCGGGGGATCCAGCCGGAGCTCGCGGACGATCTCCTCGGCGCTCACGTCCCGTGACGGGACCGCGTCCGCCCCGACGAACAGCTCAAGGTAGGCCCGGTGGAAGCAGCCCGCGAGCAGCAGCCGCGCGCTCGCCTCCGGATCCACGCCCGCCGCCACCCGGCCGAGCCGCCGCTCCTCCTCCAGGTAGGCGGCCAGCGGCGTCACCTCCGCGTCCGGCCCGAGCCCCGCGGCGCGGATGGCCTCGCGGACGCGCACGGTCACGTCGGGCGAGCTGAACGCGGGCAGCGCGGCCGACTGCACCTCCAGGTGGTACTCGACGCCCGCCCGCGCCACCGGCACCAGGTTGCCGCGGACCGTGTCACGGCCGGCGTGGTTCGACAGGTCGTGCAGGACGCTCAGCCAGAACGGCAGGCGGTACTGCAGCAGCGCGAGGAAGTGGTCGACCGAGCCGCCCGGCGGCCCGTCGCGCAGGGAGAGCGCCATCTCCAGGACACGTCGCCTGGCGTCCTGGCTTCGCTGGTGCGGGTCTACGTGAGATGTCACCATGGGGGGCCTTACGTGGGCGGTCACGTGGAACGGGGCGGCGTGACGCCCCTGTGACCGGCGCACGCCCGACTCTCCTGCCTCAGCCTCGGCCAGGCCCTGGCCGGGCTGGAACCCCCGGCCGGCCTCGCCGTCGTACAGCCCCGATCATGACCCGGACGGCGCGCTGGAAGCGCGCCCGAAATGCTGGAAGTCAGCTGTCAGTATCGGTGTCGCGATGCCGCAGGTACCGCTCGAACTCGGCCGCGATCGCGTCGCCGCTGGCCTCGGGGAGCTCCGCCGCGTCCTTGCGGTCCTCCAGCTCCTTGACGTATTCGGCCACCTCGCTGTCCTGGGACGCCAGCTCGTCCACGCCGCGCTCCCACGCGCGGGCCTCCTCGTCGAGGTCGCCGAGCGGCATCGGGATGTCCAGGACGTCCTCCATGCGGCGCAGCAGCGCCAGCGTCGCCTTCGGGTTGGGCGGCTGGGCGACGTAGTGGGGCACCGACGCCCACAGCGACACGGCCTTCAGCCCCGCCTCGCCGAAGGCGTGCTGGAGCACGCCCACGATGCCCGTCGGGCCCTCGTAGCGGCTCAGCTCCAGATTGGTCGAGCGGGCCAGCGCCTCGTCGGTCGCGCCGCCCAGGATCGGCACCGGCCTGGTGTGCGGGGAGTCGTTGAGCAGCGCGCCGAGCATGACGGCCAGCTCCACGCCCAGCTCGCGGCAGACCTCGATGATGTCGGCGCAGAACGAGCGCCAGCGCATGTTGGGCTCGATGCCGCGCAGCAGCACCACGTCGCGCTCCAGCCCCGGCGGGCGCGCGTGGAAGAGCCGGGTCGTCGGCCACACGATCGAACGCGTCAGCCCGTCGCCCATCTCCACGATGGGCCGGGTGACCTGGAAGTCGTAGTAGTCGTCGGGGTCGAGCGCGATCAGCGGCTCGGCCTTCCACGCGGACTCGAGGTGGGCGATCACACCACTGGAAGCCTCGCCCGCGTCGTTCCACCCCTCGAACGCGGCGATGAGCACCGGGTCGACGAGCTCGGGGAGCCCTTCGAGCTCGATCATGTGTCGCCTCCTCTCTCCTCCGTCCCGCTAAGCCTATGCGGTGAGGAGCCGCTCATGTCACCGAGTGCTGATGATCACCTTTACCAGACGCGGGCCCGGCTCCGCACCGTCCACGGGCGGCCAGATCCCGTTACCGGAGTGACGCCGGTGCAGGGACGCGATCCCTGATGATCCAATTCCCGTGTCCCCGAGAACCCGCGGCGGGCACAGCCGATAAGCTGAGCGCCATGAGCAGCCCCGCGTCCTCCTTCCGTGAAGCCCTGTCCCAGCGAGTGATCGTCGCCGACGGCGCCATGGGGACGATGCTGCAGGCGCAGGACCCCACCCTCGACGACTTCGAGGGACTCGAGGGCTGCAACGAGGTGCTCAACGTCACCCGGCCCGACATCGTCGCGGGCGTCCACGACGCGTACTTCGCCGTCGGCGTCGACTGCGTCGAGACCAACACCTTCGGCGCCAACCTCGCGGCCCTCGGCGAGTACGACATCTCCGACCGGGTCTTCGAGTACTCCGAGGCGGGCGCGCGCATCGCCCGGGAGCGGGCCGACCACTGGTCCACCCCCGACCAGCCGCGCTTCGTGCTCGGCTCGATGGGCCCCGGCACCAAGCTGCCCACCCTCGGTCACCTGCCGTACGCCAGCCTGCGCGACGCCTACCGCGACAACGCCGCCGGCCTCATCGCGGGCGGCGCCGACGCGATCATCATCGAGACCTGCCAGGACCTCCTCCAGGTCAAGGCCGCCGTCGTCGGCGCCAAGCGGGCCGCCGAGGACTCCGGCCGTGACGTGCCGGTCATCGCCCAGGTGACGATCGAGACCAACGGCGCGATGCTGCTCGGCTCCGAGATCGGCGCCGCGCTGACCGCGATCGAGCCGCTCGGCGTCGACGTGATCGGCCTCAACTGCGCCACCGGCCCCGCCGAGATGAGCGAGCACCTGCGCTACCTCGCCCGCCACTCCCGGCTGAAGCTGTCCTGCATGCCCAACGCCGGCCTGCCGGTGCTGACCTCCGACGGCGCCTACTACCCGCTCGGCGCCCAGGAGCTGGCCGACGCCCACGACGCCTTCACCCGCGACTACGGCCTGTCGATGATCGGCGGCTGCTGCGGCACCACGCCCGAGCACCTGCGCCAGGTCGTCGAGCGGGTCCGCGGCCGCGAGCCCGTGACGCGCCGCCCGCACCCGGAGCCCGGCGCGTCCTCGCTGTACCAGAGCGTCCCGTTCCGGCAGGACACCTCCTACCTGGCGATCGGCGAGCGGTGCAACACCAACGGCTCCAAGGCGTTCCGCGAGGCCATGCTGGCGGGCCGCTGGGACGACTGCGTCGAGATGGCGCGCGACCAGGCCCGCGACGGCGCCCACATGCTCGACCTGTGCGTCGACTACGTCGGCCGCGACGGCGTCGGCGACATGCGGGAGCTGGCCTTCCGCTTCGCCACCGCCTCCACGCTGCCGATCATGCTCGACTCCACCGAGCCCGAGGTGCTCAAGGCCGGCCTGGAGATGCTCGGCGGCCGCGCCGCCGTCAACTCCGTCAACTACGAGGACGGCGCCGGCCCCGACTCCCGCTTCCAGAAGATCATGCGGCTGGTCCGCGAGCACGGCGCGGCCGTGGTCGCCCTCACCATCGACGAGGAGGGCCAGGCCCGCACCGCCGACTGGAAGGTGCGCGTCGCCACCCGCCTCATCGAGGACCTCACCGGCAACTGGGGCATGCGGGTCGAGGACATCATCGTCGACTGCCTGACCTTCCCCATCGCCACCGGCCAGGAGGAGACCCGCCGCGACGGCCTGGAGACCATCGAGGCCATCCGCGAGCTCAAGCGCCGCTACCCGGGCGTGCAGACCACGCTGGGCCTGTCCAACATCTCCTTCGGCCTCAACCCGGCCGCGCGCATGGTGCTCAACTCGGTGTTCCTCAACGAGTGCGTCAACGCCGGCCTCGACTCGGCCATCGTCCACGCCTCCAAGATCGTGCCGATGGCCCGCATCCCCGACGAGCAGCGCCAGGTCGCGCTCGACATGGTCTACGACCGGCGCCGCGAGGGCTACGACCCGCTGCAGCGGTTCATGGACCTGTTCGAGGGCGTCGACGCCGCCGCGGTGCGCGCAGGCAGGGCCGAGGAGCTGGCCGCGCTGCCGCTGTGGGAGCGGCTCAAGCGGCGCATCATCGACGGCGAGCGCAAGGGCCTGGAGGCCGACCTCGACGCCGGCCTGGACCAGCGGCCCGCCCTGGAGATCATCAACGAGGTGCTGCTCGACGGCATGAAGACCGTCGGCGAGCTGTTCGGCTCCGGCCAGATGCAGCTGCCGTTCGTGCTCCAGTCGGCCGAGGTCATGAAGGCCGCCGTCGCCTACCTGGAGCCGCACATGGACCGGGTGGAGGGCGAGACGAAGGGCCGCATCGTGCTGGCCACCGTCAAGGGCGACGTCCACGACATCGGCAAGAACCTCGTCGACATCATCCTGTCCAACAACGGCTACCAGGTCGTCAACCTCGGCATCAAGCAGCCCGTCTCCGCGATCCTGGAGGCCGCCGACGACAGCAAGGCCGACGTCATCGGCATGTCCGGCCTGCTGGTGAAGTCGACGGTCATCATGAAGGAGAACCTGGAGGAGATGAACTCCAGGGGCCTGGCCGAGAAGTACCCGGTGCTGCTGGGCGGCGCCGCGCTCACCCGCGCCTACGTCGAGCAGGACCTCGCCGAGCTGTTCGAGGGCGAGGTGCGCTACGCCCGCGACGCCTTCGAGGGGCTGCGGCTCATGGACTCGTTCATGGCCGTCAAGCGCGGCGTGGCCGGCGCGACGCTGCCGCCGCTGCGCGAGCGCCGCGTCAAGACCGGCGCCGTGCTCCAGCGCACCCCCGTCGAGGAGCTGCCCGCCCGCTCCGACGTGGCCACCGACAACCGCGTGCCGACGGCGCCCTTCCACGGCGACCGCATCGTCAAGGGCATCTCGCTGACCGAGTACGCCGCCTTCCTCGACGAGCGCGCGCTGTTCCTGGGCCAGTGGGGGCTCAAACCGACCCGCGGCGGCGACGGCCCCGACTACGAGGAGCTGGTGGAGACCGAGGGCCGGCCCCGGCTGCGCATGTGGCTCGACCGCATCCAGACCGAGGGCCTGCTGGAGGCGGCCGTCGTCTACGGCTACTTCCCGTGCGTCAGCGACGGCGACTCGCTGATCATCCTGGACGACGCGGGCCGCGAGCGCACCCGCTTCACGTTCCCGCGCCAGCGCCGCGACCGCCACCTGTGCCTGGCCGACTTCTTCCGCCCGCGCGAGTCCGGCGAGGTGGACGTGGTCGCGTTCCAGGTGGCGACCATGGGCGGCAAGATCTCCGAGGCCACGGCGGAGCTGTTCGCCAAGGACGCCTACCGCGACTACCTGGAGCTGCACGGCCTGTCCGTCCAGCTCACCGAGGCGCTGGCCGAGTACTGGCACGCGCGGGTCCGGGCGGAGCTGGGCATCGGCGGCGAGGAGTCGCTGGACGACATGCTCAAGGTCAACATCGAGGGCTGCCGCTACTCGTTCGGCTACCCGGCCTGCCCCAACCTGGAGGACCAGGTGCAGCTCTTCGAGCTGCTCTCGCCCGAGCGCATCGGGGTCACGCTGTCGGAGGAGTTCCAGCTCCACCCCGAGCAGGCCACCTCCGCCCTCGTCGCCCACCACCCCGAGGCCAAGTACTTCAACGTCTGACGCCCCAGCCGGCGGCCCGGCCCCGCCCCCCCGCGCCGGCCCCCCACCCCGGCACAACACGCGCCCCACCAAACCCCCAACAAAGAAAGGGAAAGCCAGCACCGCGCCACCCAC
>NZ_JBEXDT010000191.1:0-5564 GCF_040605905.1 Nonomuraea sp. NPDC005501
CGCGCGCCGGCGGGTGGCGGGGCAGCAGGCGGACGCGCTGCTGCGGCTGAGGTCGCTGCAGCGCGACCCGTCGCTGCGGCTGTCGGAGGCCGGCCGGCACCTGCTCCGCTGGATGCACAGCCACGTGATCGCCAGGGACATGCGGTCGGAGCTGGTGGACGCGGTCCCCACGCATCTGGCTCCCATCGTGGCGGACATGGCGTTGCAGTGCGCCGAGATCTGGAGCGACTTCGCGCAGGACGTCCAGGAGCGGCTGCGCGAGCAGTCGGAGCGTACGCCGCCGCTCCGCTCGCAGGCGGGGGAGCGGCCGTGGAAGGGGTGACGCACCGCCCGGTGCGGTTCGCCGGGCAGAGCACCGGGTCCGGGCCGGCCACCTGCGGGCAGGCGTCCATGTGGCTGGACATCACCGACAAGGACCCGCGCGAGGCGTTCTTCAACCCCTCCGGCGAGGTGGAGGTGCCGCCCGGCCCGTCCGTCGAGGACCTGCTGGCTGAGCTGGGCGCCCTGGTGTGCCGGCACGAGTCGCTGCGCACCCTCCTGGCCGAGGACGCCGACGGCCGCCTGACGCAGACGGTGACCGGCTCCGGGGAGCTGACCGTCCGCCTCGTCGACCTCGACGCCCCGGAGGAAGCGCACGGACAGGCGGGCCGGGCGGCGCTGTGGAAGGCGCTGGCCGAGCGCCGGCGGGTGGTGGAGCGGCTGCCGTTCGACCTCTCCGCCGAGCTGCCGTTACGTCCCACGATCTTCCACGGCTCGGGGGAGCCGCTGGCCGTCCTGCTGAGCGTGGCGCACACGGCCGCGGACGGCACCGGGGTGCGCAACCTCGTCGCCGACCTGACCGCGATGGTCGAGGCCCGCGCCAAGGGGCTGGACCGGCCGCCGCCGCCCGCCGCCCGGCAGCCGCTGGAGCAGGCCCGCTACGAGGCGTCCCCCGAGGGGGCGCGGCGGCTCTCGCGCGCCCTGGCGTACTGGCGCTCCCGGCTGGAGACGGTGCCCCGCACGATGTTCCCCATGGAGCCGGAGCCGGGGCCGCCCGCCTACCACGCGGCCGTGCTGCACTCCCGGGCCGCGGACCTCGCCCTGAACCTCCAGGCCGTCCGGTACGACGTCAGCGGCACGGCGGTCCTGCTCGCGGCCACAGGGCTCGTCCTCGGCGCGTACACCGGGATGCCGGAGTGCGCCGTCCGGCTCATCTGCGCCAACCGCACCCGGGAGGAGGAGCGGCGCGCGGTCGCCTGCATGATCCAGGGCGCGCTCGTCTCGCTGGACCTCGGCGGGACGAGCTTCCGCGACGTCGTCGCACGGGCCTGGACGGCCTCCGTCCGCGCCTACCGCCACAGCCTGTACGACAAGCGGGAGCTGCGCCGGATCATGCGGGAGGCCGAGGCGCGCGGCGGTGGACGCCTCGACCTGTCGTGCGTGTTCAACGACATGCGCGAGGAGATGCGGCCGGACCGCCGCCTGGCCGCCCACCGGGCCGGCTCCACCGGCGAGGAGTCCGTACGGGCCGCGACGCGCGACAGCGTGTTCCTGCCGGAGCCCGCGGTCGAGCAGGAGAAGTTCGCCCTGTACGCGGAGGACACGCCGGAGACCCTGCGGCTGACCCTGCACGCCGACTCCCGCTACCTGGGTCCCCAGGCCGTGCGCGACGTGCTGTTCGGCATCGAGCGCCTGCTGGTCGAGGCGGCGTTCGGCGAGGTACGCCCCGACCGGGTGGGCGAGCTGACCGGGATCGTCGCCGCCGGGCGGGACCCGCGATGAGCGGCGCGCCGGTGGACGTGGCGGTGACCGGGGCCGTTCCGGACGACACGCTGCGGGCGCTGCGGCTCGTCCCGGACGCCGCCCGCGGCTTCGACGTGCCCTGGGACGCGGCCGGGCGCGACTACGGCCTGCCACCCGGCGTGCTGGCCGCGATGCTCGCCGAAGGGCTGGGCCGGCCCACCGGCTTCGACCACTTCGACCTGCTCAACGTCTCGCTGGACCTGGGCGTGCGGTCCTTGTGGACGTTCGGCCCGGCCTCCTGGGCGAAGGGGCTGCGCGCCCCCGCCGGCACCGTCGTGCGCGCCGAGATCGAGTACGTCCCCGAGTGCGCGCACGAGCCGGGCGACGAGGACGACGCGGTGTGCGACTTCCAGGTCCTGTTGCCCACCGGGTGGGCCCCGTGCCCCGGCGGCTCGGCCGTCGCCCGCTTCGAGCTGCCCGCCTCGTGGCCCCGGCCGGAGCCGCGGGCCGCCGAGCTGCTGGAGGAGTTCGGCCGCGTCAGGTTCGTCCGCCTGCCCATGACGGTCGGGATGGACCCGGACTTCGTGGGGCGCACCGGCGTCGCCGACTGCACCGGCGGCTCGCTGTTCCTGGTGCGGGAGGGCCGCCGCCGCGGGCTGCCGATCCGGCTCGCCCAGGGCGTCATCCTGTCGCCGCCGTTCTCCGTCCTGCACTACTGGGCGGAGATCGAGAACGACGGCCTGTGGGTGCCGCACGACCCGCTGATCGTGGGGGCGATGCTCCGCTGGGGGCTGCTCGACCCCGCCGAATGGGACGTGCTGCGCTCGACCGGCGCCGTCCTGGCCCGCGTCTCGGGGGAGATGGGGCCCGTGGGGCTGGACGCCGGCCGCCCGGCCGGGGTGTCCTTCGCGACCGCTGTGCGGACAGGACCGAGAGGTTGACCGCCGAGAGGTTGACCGTCGAGAGGTTGACCGTCGAGAGGATGGACGCCGAGAGGATGAGCACGGTGCCTTCGAGAGCCGTACACGGCGACGAGCGAACCCGGGTGGAGCGCAGGGTGCGCGACCTGCTGGCCGGCAGGGCGGTGCTGCCCGGCGTGATCGAGTCGGTCGATCCCGGCGCCGACCTGTGGGAGCTGGGGATGGAGTCCCTGGCCATGGTGGGCGTCATGGTGGCCGTGGAGGACGAGTTCGGGGTCGAGTTCCCGGACGAGCTGCTGACCCGGGACACGTTCCGGTCGCTGGCGGCCGTCACGGACGCGGTCGTGAGCCTCACCCGGGCAGAGGACCCCGCGTGAGGGAGGGCGGGGACCGTACGGGGGACCGCATCTGCCGGGAGCTCGCCGGCGGGGTGCTGGCCGAGCACGCGGCCGAGGTGGACCGGGACGCGCGCTTCCCCAAGGAGGCGCTGCGGGCCCTGCGCGCGCACGGCCTGCTCTCCGCGGCGGCCCCGGTGCAGCGCGGCGGCCTCGGCGCGGACGTGCCCGCGCTCGCCCGGATGGCCGCCAGGCTGGCGCGCGGCTGCGGCGCGACCGCCATGATCTGGGCGATGCACCAGGTCCAGCTCGCCTGCCTGCTGGCCTGCGACGAGGGCCCCGAGCTGCGCGCGGCCGTGGACAGGGTCGTCCGCGACCAGCTCCTCGTCGCCTCGGCCACCAGCGAGGCGGGCGTCGGCGGGGCGCTGCGCACCAGCGTGTGCGCGGTCGAGCGCGACGGCCCGTCCGCCCGCCTGGACAAGCACGCCACCACCGTCTCCTACGGAGGCGAGGCCGACGCCCTCCTCGTCAGCGCCCGTCGGGAGCCCGGCTCGCCGGCCGGCGACCAGGTCGCCGTGCTCGTCGACGCCGCCGAAGCGCGCCTGGAGGTCCTGGGCGGCTGGAACCCCCTCGGCATGCGGGGCACGTGCAGCCCCGCCCTCCGGGTCCGCGCCGGGTTCGAGGACTGGCGGATCCTGCCGGTGCCGTTCGGCGACCTGGTCGCCCGGGTGATGACGCCGCTGTCCCACGTGCTGTGGTCGGGTGTCTGGTACGGCCTGGCCGCCGAGGCCGCCGAGCGGGCCGTGAGCCACGCCAGGGAACGTGCCGGCGGCGAGTCCGCGCAGCCGCCGAGCGGCGGGCTGGCCGAGATGCGGTGGCGGCTGGCCGCCGTGGAGGCGCAGCTCGCGGAGACGGCGCGGGCCGCGCAGGAGGTCCTGGCGGGGGACGCGGAGCCGACCGCCGCCTTCGCGCAGCGGGTCAACTCGCTCAAGCTCGCCATGTCGGAGATCGCGGTGGACGTCGCGCTGACCGCCCTGCGGGTGTGCGGCATGGCCGGCTACTCCGAGGACGGCCCCCACTCCGTGGCCCGGCTCGTGCGCGACCTGCTGTCGGCCCCCCTGATGATCGGCAACGAGCGCCTGGTGACCATCGGCTCCCGGCTCGCCCTCGTGGCCCGGGACCGGTGATGACGGGAGCCTGGGCACACCTGCTCCCGCCGGGTGAGGTCTACTCCCCGGCCAGCGGCGGCTCCCTCGGCACGGTCGCCGCCGAGCTGACCCGCGTGCACGCCCGCCACGGCCGCGCCACCGTCATCGTCGCCGACCGCGCCGGCGAGCACCTGCCGGCGGGGGTGCGGCTGCTGCCGTACGACAGTCCCGGCGAGACGCTGGGCGAGCGGGAGCGGCGCGAGGACGACGAGGCCGCCGCCCGCGGCGGGCGCCGCGAGCACTACGCCAGGTTCGTCCGGCCCGCGGTGGAGGCGCTGCCGGCCGGGTTCGGCGGCCCGGTCGTGCTGCACAACGCGGTCGCCGCCGTCCCCGAGCTGCGGCGGCTGCGGCCTCGGGCGCGGGTGTGCCTCTACCTGCACGCCGACATGTTCCGGTCGTTCCCGCCGGCCGAGCGGGCGCGCGTGGTGGCCGAGGCGGACCTGGTGGTGTGCGTCAGCCGGTTCGTGGCCGAGCGGTTCCTCGACGGCACCGGCCTGCCGCTCTCGGCGGTCGCGGTGGTGCACAACGGGCACGACCCGGCCAGGTTCCATCCCGCCGCCCGGCGCGCCGGTGACGTGCCGGTGGTGCTCTTCACCGGCCGGCTCGCCCCCGAGAAGGGGCCGATGGCGCTCATCAACGCGTGCGTGGAGCTGGCGCGGGCCGGTGCCCGCTTCCGGCTGCGGGTGGTGGGCAACGCCGGGCTGTGCGCGTCGTCGGCGCCGGACCGGTTCGAGCGGCAGGTGAAGCGCCGGGCGTCGCTGCTGGGGGACCGGGTGGAGTTCTCGCCGTTCGTCGACCGCGCCGCCATCGGGGGCGTGTACCGGGAGGCCGACGTGCTGTGCGTGCCGTCGCTGTGCGAGGACGCCAGCCCGCTCGTCCTCACCGAGGGGATGGCCAGCGGCCTGGCGTGCCTGGCCAGCGCGCGCGGGGGAGTGCCCGAGGTCGGGAGGAACGCGGTGCGGTACTTCGACTACCGGCGGCCCGGCGACCTCGCCCGGCAGCTCGGACGCCTCCTTCACGAGCCCGCTCTGCGGGCCGAGCTGGGGCGTAGGGCGCTGAGGCGGGGGCGTGAGCTGACCTGGGAGACCCGGTACCGGTCGCTGTGGTCGCGCCTCACGGAGCCGGCCCGATGAGCGGGCCGGACGGCGCGCGGGGGCCGGTGCTGGTCGTGTCCGCGCACCTCGACGACGCGGTCCTGTCCTGGGGCGGCACGATCGCCGCGCTGACCCGGCAGGGCGTCAGGGTCGTGGTGCTGACCGTGTTCGCCGGCTGCGACGGTGACCCGATGCCGCCGTTCGCCGAGCTGTACCACTCCTGGTGGCGGGCGGCCGGCACCGACGCCGCCGGCGAGGCGAGCGCGGCCGGCGCGCCCGGTGTGC
>NZ_JBEXDT010000192.1:0-5482 GCF_040605905.1 Nonomuraea sp. NPDC005501
GACGCTGGCGCCGCACATCCCGCTGGTGCGTCTGGACGCGCGCTCCAAGGACTCGGTCAAGAGCGCGCTGATCAACCTCGTCGAACACGCGCTCAGCGTGCGCATGGCCGTGCCGGGCTGGAGCAACTAGCAGACGACGATCGTCAGCTCGGCACGGCCTCGATGAGCGAGGCGCCCGCGCCCAGCTCGACCACGTCCGCGAGCTTCAGGCCGGCCTGGTCCAGCAGCACCGCGTACTCCTGGCGGCTGCGCTCGACGGCGCCGTCGAAGATGGCCAGCATCCGCATGTCGAGATCCTTGCCGAGGTGCGGGGCCTCGTCGTCGGGCAGGACCACTTCGAGGAGCAGCACGCGGCCGGTGGGGGCCATCGCCCGGCGGACGTTGCGCAGGATCCTGACCGCGTCGTCGTCGCCCCAGTTGTGCAGGACGCTGGCCAGCAGGTACACGTCCCCGCCGGCCGGCACCTCGGCGAAGAAGTCTCCCGCCACGACGTCGCACCGGTCGGCCAGGCCCTCGCCGCTCAGCCACTCCCGGGCGCTCTCGGCGACGTGTTCGAGGTCGAAGAGGACACCCCGCATCCCCGGATTGGCCTGAAGGACCGTGGCGAGGATGTGCCCCTTGCCCCCGGCGATGTCCACCATGGTGCCGGCCCGCGAGAAGTCGTACCGCTTCGCCAGGCCGTCGGTGAACGTGACGGCTCTGGCCCGCATGTAGTCGTCGAACAGCCGGCTCGTCTCCGGACGGGCGGCCAGATGCTCGTACAGGTGGCCGTACTGGGCGGCGAACGCCGACCTGCCGGTGCGGACCGTCGTCGGCAGATTGCCCATGGCGTACCAGAAACCCTCCTCACCGAGCATGCGGATGGAGGAACGGATCGAGTCCGGGGCGTCCGAGCGGAGGGCGGCTCCCCGCTCGGTCAGGTCGTGACCGTCCGCCCCGGCCTCGCGGATCAGGCCCATGCCGGCCAGCTCACGCAGGACCCGGCGCAGCGCGTGGGAATCGGCTCCGCAACGCTCGGCCAGTTCTTCGGTCGTGACCGGACCGTGCGCCAGGTGGTCGGCCACACCCAGCTCCGCCATGGTCAGCAGTGCCGCGAAACGGGACAGGCCGGATACCGCGTCCCAGAGGAGATCGTCCGAATGGGGCATGTGTACTTGCCTTCTATGAGTTCAGCAGAAGAGATATGTGAATCTGTGGGTTGGCAGGGCTCGGCGTTCACCTGGTTCGGCCGGCCTGCCGGTGCCAGATCAGCACGCGGTGCTCCATGAGCACGAACAGCGCGTTCGCGAGGTAGCCGAGAAGTCCGAGCAGGGCGATCGTCGCCCAGACGGCCGGGGTGTCGAATCCGCGCTGAGCCTGGAGCAGCTGGTAGCCGATGCCGTCGGTGCTGCCGAAGAGCTCCGAGATGACCATGAGGATCAGCGCCAGCGACAGGCTGAGGCGCAGCCCCGCGAAGATCTTGGGGGACGCGGCCGGAATGACGATCACCCGCAGGCGCTGGGCCCTCGACAGGCCGAAGACCACGCCCGTCTCGGTGTAGGTGCGGTCCACGGCGCGGGCGCCGTCGATGGAGTTGAGCAGCACCGGCCAGATCACACCGAACACGATCGTGGCGAGGTGCATCTGCAGACCCGCGTGGAACAGCACGAGAAAGAGCGGCAGCAGCAGGGGCGGCGGGATGGCGCGACCGAACTCGAAGAGCGGGTCGAAATAGTCGGCCGCCACGCGCGAGCGCCCGAGGACCACTCCCACCGTGATGCCGATCACCGCGGCCAGCAGCCAGCCGCCGAACATGCGTTGCAGGCTGGGCACGATGTTCGCGATCGCGTCATCGGTGAGGAACAGCCGGGACGCGGGCCCGGAGAACCACATCTCCTGCATGCGCAGCACGATCGCCGAGGGCGGCGGGAAGTCGGTGTCCCCGGTCATCCGCGTGACGATCTCCCACACGACGATCACCGCGGGGACGAACCAGAGCCTGGACAGTACCTTCACGACGCTCGCGCCCCCGTCCGCATCCGGTGCCAGTGGAACAGACGGCGCTCCGCGGCCAGCAGTATCGCGTTGGCGGTCAGCCCCAGGGCGCCCGCCCAGAACGTCGCCGCCAGCATCAGGTCCGTTCTGTTCCCGGTTCCGGCCTGGATCACGAAGACCCCCATCCCACCGGTGCCTCCGGCCAGCAGTTCGGCGCTGATGGCCAGGATGAGCGCGATCCCCGCGGCGATCCGGACACCGGTCGCGACGAAGGGCGCGGCGCTGGGGAGGCTGACCCGGCGCAGCACCGCCAGCGGCCCGAACCCGAAGCTGCGCAGCGAGTCCTTGGCCACCGGGTCGACGTCGCGCATGCCGTACAGGGTGTTGATGAGGATGGGCCAGACGGACGCGTAGACGATGACGGAGACCTTCATCGCCATGTCCAGCGGGATCAGCAGGATCGCCAGGGGGATGATCGCGACCGAGGGGATCGGCCGCATGAACTCCAGCAGCGGCCGTACCGCTCGCTCCACGGGGGAGAGAGCGCCCAGCAGCACTCCCAGCGGGACGGCCACCACGACGGCGATCAGCAGACCGAGCGCCCAGTTCCGGAGGGTCATGACCGCCCCCGCCAGGAAGTCGGCGTCGCCGAGCAGGCGCGCCGCCTCGTACAGCACCACCGAGGGCGGGGGGAAGATCAGATCACTGCTCAGGGCGAAACGGATGACCAGCTCGCCGGCGACGAGGAACCCCGCGGCGCCGGCGAGGCCGCGGAGCAGCCGTGCTCCGATCATCCGCTGGCAGCCGTCACGATGATCGACTTGGCGGCGATCGGGCTCTCCAGGTACTTGTACTCGAGCATCAGGTCGGCCACCTTCTGCAGCCGGTTCTCGTTCAGCTCGCTCGGGTAGCTGCCCAGGGTGATGACGGACGCCGTCTGGGCGTCGATCTTCGTGTACTTCGGCAGCACCTTCTCCACTTCCTTGCGGTCGCTGGAGGCGAGCGTCTGCGCCTTGGCGATCGCCCGCTGGAAGGCCGCCATGGTCTTCGGGTTCTTCTGCGTCCACTCGTCGGTGGCCATCCACCCGGCGATGGGGAAGTCCTCCATCTGGCCCGTCATCGTGTCGGCGAGCTTGCGGAAGCCGAGCTGGGTCTGCGTGGCGGTGATGAACGGCTCGGTCATCCAGCCGGCGTCGGCCTGCCCGCTGTTGATGGCGTTGGCCATATCCGGGAACGGCTTCTCCGCGAACTTGGCGTCGGTCTCGCTGAGCCCGGCCACCTTCAGCTGCGTCGTCACCGCAAGCTGGGCGACGTTCTTGAGGTTGTTGACCAGGACGGTCTTGCCCTTGAGGTCCGCCACCGTCTTGATCGGCGAGTTCTTGGGGACCATGATGTTGAAGGTGTTGGGGCCGGCCTGGTACATGTCGGCGATCATCTTGAGCTTCTCGCCCTTGCTGGTCGCGAGGAAGGACGAGACGTAGTTACCTTGGGAGATGTCCAGGGCGCCGCTCTTGATCATCGGGATGGCCGCAGCGCCACCGGTGATGACCACTGGCTCGACCGTGAGGCCCTCGTCCTTGAAATATCCCTTGGCAATGGCGATGTGCAGCGGCGCGACGTCCGGAATGGGCAGGGCCCCGACCTTGATCGTGGTTTTCTCTAACCCCTTGCCACCGGAGGCCGTGGTGGGGGCATCACTGGCCCCGCTGCAACCGGCAAGGGTAAGTGCGGCTGCTACGCCCAGGGCGACGGCGTGACAGCGCAGTATGCGTCTCATGGGGGGTTCTCCTACCAGGGGAAGCTTCTGGAGATGGGCACCTTTGGATGCCGGGCGTGAAGCGTACCGGAGAGAAGATCAGAGCTGAAGCGCTATACCACCTATATGGTGATATCCGCTATATGTCAGATTTGAGAACAATATCCTGGCAAATCCTATATATCCCTGCCGTGTGTTCCTAGTCCGATAGCCGGACACGCAGAGTCGCCGTTGGAACGATGGAAAGCCTGAGGCGTTGGCTCATCACTGAGGTTTGTGCTCAAATTGGGGCGAACTAGCCTGCGATCATCTCGTTGGCGTGACGATGCCGCTCATACCCAAGCAGGCCCATGGCGAGAGGTTGCCACCAGTGACGACGACAACGACCGAGCCCGGTCGTAGGGATCCCGACGTCCCGGGACCGTCCGTGGCCGATGACGTGCCGGCGGAGCTGCCGAACCCGGGCAGCGCGTTCGCCCTGCGTAACTGGCGTGTCCGCACCCGCCTCATCGCGCTGATCGCCGTCCCGACCATCGTCGCCGTGCTCTTCGGCGCCCTGCGGGTCACTGGGTCGATCAGCAGCGCCGAGCAGTACCAGCGGTACAGCGACGTGGGCGCCCTGGTGTCCCAGCTCGGGGAGCTGTCGCGCGACCTCGCGCTCGAACGGGACATGGCGGCGCGCTTCGTCGCCTCGGGCCGCAGGTCACAGGAGGGCGACCAGTTCAGGCGCCAGCAACTGGTCGTGGACGCCAGCGTGAAACGCGTCTTCCCGGTCGCCACGGTGGCCGAGCCGTCGCTGTCGGAGCTGGGCAAGAAGACGCTGACGAACACCCGCACCCGGCTCGGCCAGCTGGCCTCCCTGCGCCAGACCGTGACCAAGTCGCAGCTCCCGCCGCTTCCCACCATGGAGAAGTACTCGGAGACCATCGCCGAAATCCTGCAGCTGTTCGACGAGCTGAGCAACGGCTCGACGGACGAGCAGCTCATCGCGGCGAGCGCCGCCGTGCGCGCCGTCGCCCGCACGGAGGAGGAGGCGTCCCAGCAGCGGGGTCTGCTGACGATCGCCCTCGTCCGGGGCTCCTTCCTGGAGACCGAGTTCAACGCCTTCCTCGACGCCCGCTCCCGGCGCTTCAGCGAGCGCTCCGCCTTCCGCGCCGTGGCCACGCCGGCCCAGCGCCAGTTCTACGACAACACGGTCGCCAGCCAGAAGATCGGCCGAAGCGAGCTGTACGCGAGCAGGGCGGTGCTGCTCCACAGCACCGGCGTGTCCCTGCGCCGGCTGGACCCCGCGACGGCGAGCGACGTCAACCGCTGGTTCGACTCCATGACGGAGACCATCGACCGGCTCCACGCGGTGCAGAAGTCGTTGTCCGAGCAGATCGCCACGCGAAGCGCCGACATCCAGGGCGGCGAGAAGCAGCTGGCCGGACTCAACATCGTCATCGTCGCCGTGCTGCTGCTCATGGTCCTCGCGATGACCTCCATCATGGCCCGTTCGCTCGTCCGGCCGCTCCGCCGCCTGCGCGGAGACGCGCTCAAGGTCGCCAGCCGGACGCTGCCCGAGCTCGTCCGGAACCTGCGCGACGGCGAGGTCGACGCGAAGTCGATCCGCGTGCCGCCGATCGCGGTCTCCTCCAGCGACGAGATCGGTGAAGTGGCGCGGGCGTTCGATGAGGTGCATCGTGAGGCGGTGCGGTTGGCGGGTGAGGAGTCGCGGCTGCGCAGCAATGTGAATGCGATGTTCGTGAACCT
>NZ_JBEXDT010000193.1:0-5104 GCF_040605905.1 Nonomuraea sp. NPDC005501
TGCTGACCGCCGGCCGCGCCTGGCCGCGCGGCGAGCGCCCGCGCCGCGCGGCCGTCTCCAGCTTCGGCATCAGCGGCACGAACGCGCACGCCATCATCGAGGAGTACGTCCCCGAGACCGGGACCGGGACCGGGGCCGAGCCGAGCCGCGTCCCGGAAGCCGGTGGGCCGCTGGCGTGGCCGGTCAGCGCGCACGGCGCCGCCGCCCTGCGCGGCCAGGCCGCCCGCCTGAGCACCCGCGTCATGGCCGCCGACGTCACGACAGGTCGGCGCCCGGACGCCGCCGACGTGGCGCACTCGCTCGTCACCACCCGGGCCCTGTTCCCGCACCGCGCCGTCGTCCTGGGCCGCGACGGCGACGAGCTGGCCGCCGCCCTCGGCGCGTACGCCCGCCGGGAGCCCACCCCCGACGTGATCGAGGGCGTCGCCCCCGAGCACCCGCGTGCCGCCTTCCTGTTCACCGGCCAGGGCGGCCAGCGGCCCGGCATGGGGCGGGAGCTGGCCCGGTTCTCGCCGGTGTTCGCCGCCGCCCTGGACGAGGCGTGCGCCGCGCTCGACCCGTACCTCGACCGGCCGCTGCGCGAGGTGATGTGGGCCGCGCCCGGCACGCCCGAGGCGGCGCTGCTCGACGAGACCGCCTACACCCAGCCCGCGCTGTTCGCCTTCGAGGTGGCCGCGTTCCGGCTGCTGGAGTCGCTGGGCCCGGCGCCCGCGGCGGTCGCCGGGCACTCGGTCGGCGAGTTCGCCGCCGCGCACGTGGCGGGCGTCTGGTCGCTGGCCGACGCCGCCCGGCTCGTCGCGGCCCGTGGCCGGCTGATGCAGCGGCTGACCGCGCCCGGCGCGATGGCCGCCGTGGCGGCGAGCGCCGACGAGGTCCGGCCCACGCTCGACGGGCTGGAGCACCTGGTCTCCGTCGCGGCCGTCAACGGGCCCGCGAGCGTGGTCCTGTCCGGCGACGCCGACGCCTGCCTGGCCGTGGCAGACCTGTGGCGGGACCGGGGCCGTCGCACCCGCAGGCTGGCCGTCAGCCACGCCTTCCACTCGCCGCTCATGGAGCCGATGCTGGACGCGTTCGCCGCCGAGCTGGCCGCCGTCCGGTTCGGCGAGCCCCGCCTCGCGTACGTCACCGGCCTGACCGGCCTGGCCGGCACCCGCTGGACGTCGCCGGGCTACTGGCTGGAGCAGATCCGGCTGCCGGTCATGTTCCACGCCATGGTGGAGCGGCTGGAGGGCGAGGGCATCGGCGTCCTCGTCGAGGTCGGGCCGAAGGCCGTGCTGTCCGGCATGGCGCACGACTGCGTCACCCGCGAGGACACCGCCGTCATCCCGCTGCACCGGCGTGACACCCCGGAGCCGGACGCGCTGACCGCCTGCCTGGCCCGCGCCTGGGTCGCCGGGCTCCCGGTCGACTGGCCCGCGCTGTTCCGCCGCGGCACCCGTACGGACCTGCCCACGTACGCCTTCGACAGGCGGCGCTACTGGCTCGACCCGCCCGCCCGCGCCGCGGCCCTGTCCGAGGCGCTGCCCTCGGCCGGGCTGGCCGAGGCCGGTCACCCGCTGCTGGGCGCGGTCGTGGACCTGGCGGAGGACGGGCCGACCGTGCTGACCGGCCGCCTGTCGGTGGACGCCGCGCCGTGGCTGGCCGACCACCGGGTGGGCGGCACGATCGTCCTGCCCGGGGCGGCCATGGCCGACCTGGTCCTGGAGGCGGGCGCGCGGACCGGCTGCGAGCTGGTCGAGGAGCTGATGTTCGAGGCGCCGCTGGTGCTGCCCGCCCGGGGCGGCGTCGTCGTCCAGGTGGTCGTGGAGCGCCCCGACGCCTCCGGCGCCCGGCCGGTGCGGCTCCACTCCCGGCCCGCCGGCGACCCCGAGGCGGGGTGGACGCGGCACCTGTCCGGCACGATCACCGACACGGCGTCCCCCGCCCACGACGCCGCCTCCTGGGCCGTGGCGTGGCCGCCCGCCGGCGCGGTGGCGGTGGAGGTGGAGGGTGGTTATGAGCGGTTGGTGGAGCGGGGGTACGAGTACGGTCCGGCGTTCCAGGGGTTGCGGGCGTTGTGGCGGCGCGGGGACGAGCTGTTCGCGGAGGTCGTGGCTCCGGAGGGGGTCGAGGTCGCCGGGTACGGCGTCCATCCGGCGCTGTTCGACGCGGTGTTCCACCCGCTGGTGGTGGCGGCGCCCGACGGGGAGCTGCGGCTGCCGTTCGAGCTGCGGGGCGCGCGCCTGCACGCGGCCGGGGCCACGGACCTGCGGGTGCGGCTGAGGGAGATCGGCTCGGACGGGTGCGCCGTCGAGGCCGCCGACCCGTCCGGGCGGCCCGTGCTGTCGCTGGGCTCCCTGCGGGTGCGGCCGGTGCCGCCGGGCGCGCTGGGCGGGCCGTCCGTTCCGGTGTCGTACGGGGTGGAGTGGGTGGCGGCCCCTGCGGCCGGTGCCGCATCCGCTCCCGGGGCCGGGGGGCCGCCGGTGGTGTGGTGCGTGTCGGAGGGGCCGGACGTGCCGTCGTCGGTGCGGGCGCTGACAGGGCGGGTGCTGCAGGCGGTGGCTTCGGCTCCGGCCGACGGGGTGGTGGTGTTCGCGACGCGGCCCGGTGATGTGGCGGCGGGCGCGGTGCAGGGCCTGGTGCGCACCGTCCAGTCGGAGCAGCCGGGCCGGTTCGTGCTGGCGGAGGTGGAGGAGGGGTTCTCGGACTGGGCCCGGCTGGTGGCCCTCGGGGAGCCGCAGGTGCGGGTGACCGGGGGCGAGGTCCTCGTGCCGCGCCTGGCCCGCCGCACACCGCCGGCCGCCTCGCCCCGCGAGGTGCCGGGTGCGGTGCTGGTGACCGGCGGCACGGGCGGGCTGGGCGCGCTGGTGGCGCGGCGGCTGGTGGAGCGGCACGGCGTACGGGATCTGGTGCTCGTCTCGCGCCGCGGACCCGAGGCCCCCGGGGCCGGCGCGCTCGTCGAGGAGCTCTCCGCGCTGGGCGCGAGCGTCAGGGTGGCGGCCTGCGACGTGGCCGACCGGGCGGCGCTGGCCGCCCTGCTGGACCAGGTGCCGTCCCTGGCCGGAGTCGTCCACACGGCCGGCGTGCTGGACGACGCGATGGTGGAGGGGCTGACGCCGGAGCGCATGGCCACGGTGCTGGCGCCCAAGGCGGACGCCGCCTGGCACCTGCACGAGCTGACCCTCGACCGGCCCGTGGGATCGTTCGTCCTGTTCTCGTCGCTGGCCGGGGTGCTCGGCAACGCGGGCCAGGGCAACTACGCCGCGGCCAACGCCTTCCTGGACGCCCTGGCCGGGCACCGGCACGCGCTGGGCCTGCCGGCCGTGTCCGTCGCCTGGGGTCTCTGGGACACCGGCGCGACCGGCATGGGCGGCGGCCTCGACGCCGCCGACGTGGCCAGGCTCGCCCGGGCGGGCGTCGCCCCGCTGAGCGTGGAGGAGGGCCTGGAGGCGTTCGACCGCGCCCTCGGGGACGCCGAGCCGCTGGTCGTGGCCGCCCGCTGGGACACCGCCGGGCTGCGGGCCCGCGCCGAGGCCGGTGACCTGCCGGCCCTGCTGCGCGGCCTCGTACGGACGCCGCGACGGAGCGCCGGAGAGCAGGGCGGCGGCGTGGCCGGACTGGTGTCCAAGCTCGCCGTGATGACCAGGGACGAGGCCCTGCGGCTGCTCACGGACCGCGTCCGGACGCACGTCGCCGCGGTCCTCGCCCACGGCAGCGCCGACCACATCGAGGCCGACCGGGCCTTCAACCGGCTCGGCTTCGACTCCCTGACCGCCGTCGAGCTGCGCAACCGGCTCAACGCCGACACCGGCCTGCGCCTGCCGGCGACCCTCGTCTTCGACCACCCGACGGTCAACTCCCTGGCCGAGTACCTCTTCCGCACGCTCGCGCCCCAGGCGCCGTCCCCCGAGGACACGCTGCGCACCGCCCTGGAGCACGTCGGCTCCATGCTGGCCGGCGCCAGGGAAGACGCGGACACCGTCCGCAGCAAGCTCGTCGCCGTGCTGCAGAGCAGCCTGGCCCGGTTCGGGGCGGAGCCGGACGGCTCCGGGCCCGCCGAAACGGTGGTGGACAAGATCGACTCGGCTTCCGACGAGGAGATCTTCGCCCTCATCGACAACGAACTGTGACGCCTGACTCCCGCGACCGAAGGGTTCACCGATGGGGACCGAGGACAAGCTCCGCGACTATCTGAGGCGCGCGACCGTCGAGCTGGCGGAGACCCGCCAGCGCCTCGCCGAGGACGTGGGCCGGCGGCACGAGCCGGTGGCCATCGTGGGCATGGCGTGCCGGTACCCCGGCGGGGTGTGGGGCCCTGACGACCTGTGGGACCTGGTGGCCGCGGGCGGCGACGCCATCGGCGACTTCCCCGCCGACCGCGGCTGGGACCTGGAGGGGCTGTTCGACCCGGACCCCGAGGCGTGGGGCAAGTCGTACACGCGGCACGGCGGGTTCGTGGGCGCCGTGGCCGACTTCGACGCCGCGTTCTTCGGGATGAGCCCGCGCAGCGCGCTGGCCACCGACCCGCAGCACCGGCTGTTCCTGGAGTCGTGCTGGGAGGCGCTGGAGCGGGCGGGCATCGACCCGTCGTCGCTGCGTGGCACCCGCACCGGCGTGTACGCGGGCAACATGTACGAGCACTACTCGACCCGGTTCCTGGAGATCACCCCCGAGGCCGTCGAGGGCACCCTGTTCACCTCCAGCGCCTCCAGCGTCATGTCCGGCCGCGTCTCGTACACCCTCGGCCTGGAAGGCCCCTCGATCTCGGTCGACACCGCGTGCTCCTCGTCGCTGGTCGCCCTGCACCTGGCCGTGCAGGCGCTGCGCCGCGGCGAGTGCTCGCTGGCCCTCGCGGGCGGGGTCTCGGTCATGGCGTCGCCGGTGCCGTTCATCGAGTTCTGCCGGCAGCGGGCGCTCGCGCCCGACGGGCGCTGCAAGTCGTTCTCCTCGACCGCCGACGGCGCCGCCTGGTCCGAGGGCGTCGGCGTGCTCACCCTGGAACGCCTCTCGGACGCCCAGCGCAACGGCCGCCGCGTCCTCGCGGTGATCCGCGGCTCGGCCGTCAACCAGGACGGCGCCAGCAACGGCATGACGGCGCCCAGCGGACCGGCCCAGGAGCGGGTCA
>NZ_JBEXDT010000194.1:0-5008 GCF_040605905.1 Nonomuraea sp. NPDC005501
CGGCCCCCCCCCCCCCCCGCGCCCCCCCCCCCCCCCCGCCCCGGCCGGGCCCGGCCGGTCAGGCGGACGGCTCGGGGAAAGGTCCGGGCGGGCGCGGGCTCACGCTCGGCTGCCCGCGCACGGGCCGGCGGCTCGCAGTCTCGCGGAGTAAGGTGCCAGGATGGGAGTGTGATCCGCGGCGTCCTGCTCGACCTCGACGGCACCCTGCTCGACCACCGCTCGGCGGCCGACGCGGCGGTCACGGCCTGGCTGTCCGGGCACGCGCCCGGCCATCCGCGCCTGGCCGAGGCGGCCGCGTTGTGGTGGGCGCTGGAGGAGCCGCACCTGCGGGCGTGGCAGGCGGGCGAGTGCTCGTGGGAGGAGCAGCGCCGCCGGCGGATCCGGGCGCTGTGCGTGGAGCTGTCCGTGACGGTGCCGGACGACCTGGACGCGGCGTTCGGCGCGTACGCCTCGCGCTACCGGCAGAGCTGGACGGCCTATCCGGACGCGGCGCGGGCGGTGGCGGCACTGGAGGGGTTCCGGCTGGGGGTGCTGACCAACGGGTCGCAGCGCATGCAGGAGGCCAAGGTCCGCGCGATCGGCCTGGACGGGCGGGTCGGGCCGGTGCTGACGGGCGAGGTGCTGGGCGGGAGCTACAAGCCGGCTCGGGCCTGCTACACCGCCGCCGCCGAGGCGCTCGGGCTGGCGCCCGGCGAGGTGCTGCTGGTGGGCGACGACGTGGTCAACGACGTGACGGGGCCGGCGGCGGCCGGGATGCGGTCGGTGTGGCTCGACCGGCACGGCACGGAGCCGCCTCCCGACGGTTTCCCGCGCATCACGTCGCTGGCGGAGCTGCCGACGCTGCCGGCCCTCGCCGCTCAGGGCGCGAGGTCGGCCAGGGCGGAGGCGGCCAGGTCGAAGCCGCCCACGCAGGCGAGGTAGTCGCCCTTGACCAGCGGGTCGCCCAGGTAGACGCCGCCCGCCTGCCGGACGATCAGCGCCCCGGCGGCCACGTCCCACGGGCTGGCGCCCGTGCCGTACGCGACGTCCGCCCACCCGGCTGCGACGTGCGCCAGCTTGAGCGCGGCGCTGCCCACCCGCCGCACCGCCGCGAACGACTCCAGCAGCCGGCCGTAGCGCAGCAGCGCCTCCTCACGCCGGGCGGCCAGTTCGCGGGGCGTCGGATAGCTGGTCAGCAGCATCGCCTCCCGGTCGCCGGCGGCGCCGGTGCTGCGGATGGGCGTGCCGTTGCACCAGGCGCCCGCCGTCGAGGCGGTGAACTCGTCCTCGCGCACCGGGTCGTACACCACGCCGGCGACCAGCTCGCCCTCCACGGCGGCGGCGATCGAGACGCAGAAGAAGGGCAGCCCGGCGGCGAAGTTGGCGGTGCCGTCGATCGGGTCGACGTACCAGCGCAGCGGGCCGGAGCCGCTCTCGCCGCCCTCCTCGCCCAGGACGGCGCTGCCGGGCCACCGGCTCTCGATGACGGCGCGGATCGTCTCCTCGGCCGCCTTGTCGTGCTCGGTCACCGGGTCGTGGAAGTCGCTCTTGGTGGCCACCTCCGGGCGGGAGCGGAACGCCTTGCGCAGCCGCGGCCCGACGGCCCTGGCCGCCTCGCCGGCCGTCTCCAGCAGCGCGTCGTGCGGGAACGGCGTGTCCTCGTGTCGCCTGGCGTCCATGCGTCCTCCCCATCACGGCCTTACGGCACCCTCGGGGCTCCCCTGCCCATTCCCGCGGGCTCCCCCCTTCCGATCATGCCTCATGACGCCATGTCCGTCTGGTTTGTCTGGACATTATTACCTGCGTTAACCTGATCAGCATGACCGCGAATCTGGCGATCGACCTGGACCGATCCAGCCCCGTGCCGCTCTACTTCCAGGTGGCCGAGCAGATCGCCGAAGCGATCCGGCGAGGCGACCTGGCGCCCGGCGCCCGGCTCGACAACGAGATCCTGCTGGCCGACAAGCTCGGCCTGTCCAGGCCCACCATCCGCCAGGCCATCCAGTATCTCGTGGACAAGGGCCTGCTCGTGCGCAAGCGCGGCGTCGGCACGCAGGTGGTCCACGGCCAGGTCAAGCGGTCGGTGGAGCTGACGAGCCTGTACGACGACCTGCGCCGCTCGGGGCAGGAGCCCGCCACCCAGGTCCTCGCGCTGGAGCCGCGCGCCGCCGACGAGGACATCGCGGCCATCCTGGGCGTGGAGCCGGGCTCGGAGACGCTCTACCTCGAACGCCTGCGGTTCGCGGCCGGCGAGCCGCTGGCCCTGCTGCACAACTGGCTGCCGCTCGGCCTGGCCCAGCTCGGCGCCTCCGACCTGGAGGACCGGGGCCTGTACGAGCTGCTGCGCGGGGCGGGCGTGCGCATGCGGGTCGCCAACCAGCGCATCGGGGCCCGCGCGGCGGGCCTGAGCGAGGCCAGGCTGCTGCGGGAGCGGCGCGGGGCGCCGCTGCTCACCATGGTGCGCACCACGTACGACGACCAGGGCCGGGCGGTCGAGCACGGCTCGCACGTCTACCGCGCCTCGCACTACTCCCTGGAAGTGACCCTGATCGAGCGCTGACCCGGTCGCCCCGATGGTGCCCGGACACCCGTTCACCGGCCCCCGCCCCGGGTACGGTCATGCCGGAACGACGCCGGCAATCGCGGGGGGAGCCATGGCAGGGCCGCTCACGACCACCACCGGGGCCGCGCTGGCGGCCGGGTTCCGCCTGGCGGCGGGCCTGCGCAGGGGCCGCCCCCTGCACCCCCACGGGCTGCTCTTCGACGCGGAGCTCCACCTGCACGGCGACGCGGCCCGCACCTGGGGGAGCCCGTTCCTCGACGAGCGGCTGGAGCTGCGCGGCATCGCCCGCCTCTCGCGCTCGGCCGGCCTGCCGCCGCCCCTGCCGGACATCCTCGGCATCGCCCTGCGCTGGCGGCAGGCGGACGCCGACGCCGAGCTCCTGCTCGCCACCACCGGCCGCACCACGCCGGGGCGCCGCCTCCTGCGGCCCGCCACCAGGTGGGCGCCGGGCCTGTACAGCTCGCTCTTCCCGTACGAGACCCGCGGCGCCGGGGACGGCGGAGGCCGGCGGGTGCTGCTCGGCGCGCTGCCCCGCGTGGAGCGGCCGCTGCCGGCGCGCTTCGACGCGCTGGCCGCCGCCGTGGCGAAGGAGCCGCTGATCCTCGACCTCCTCGTCGCGGCCCCGGCGGGACCCTGGCACCTGTTCGGCCTCGTCAAGCTCGTGCCGCCGGCCATGCCGGACGCGGACGTGCCCACCCGGTTCGATCCCACCCGGCATCCCGTCCCGGGGCTGAGCCCGGCGGGCCGCCTCCAGGAGCTGCGCCGGCCCGCGTACACCGCCGCCCAGCAGGTGCCCGACGCCTCCGCGCATGAGGGGCGGGGCGGGGGGAACAGCGGAGGGAGCGAAATGCGGACCGCCGGATCGGCGTTGTCCACCCCAGAGGCGTGATCCGCGTCTCTGCCCGGATCACCGCAGGTCGTCCATGACGCCCGGGACCGGCGTCCAGGCCGGGCCCGGCCGCGGCGACCGCCTCGGAGGGAGGTCCCATGCCATCAGGGTCCGCGAACACCGGACCGGATCCGCGCCGGTGGAAGGCCCTCGCGGTCACCCTCGTCGTCGGCTTCATGATCCTGCTGGACGTGACCATCGTGGCTGTGGCGCTGCCGTCCATGCAGCGCGACCTGCACGCCTCGCCCGCCCAGGTGCAGTGGGTGGTGTCCGGGTACGCGCTGACGTTCGCGCTCTCCCTGGTGCTGGCCGGGCGGCTGGGTGACGCGATCGGCCGGCGGCGCATCTTCCTGGTCGCGCTGAGCGCCTTCGTGCTGTTCAGCATGGCCGCGGGGGCCGCGCCGACCATCGAGCTGCTGGTCCTGGCCAGGCTCGCCCAGGGCGTCGCTGCCGGCTGCCTGGCCCCGCAGAACTCGGCCCTGATCCAGCAGATGTTCCGGGGCGCGGAGCGCGGCCGGGCGTTCGGCTTCTTCGGCGCCACCGTCGGGATCTCCAGCGCGGTCGGCCCCATCACCGGCGGCGTGATCCTCGCGCTGGCGGGCGGCGACCAGGGCTGGCGCTGGATCTTCTTCGTGAACGTGCCGATCGGGGTGGCCGCGCTCGTCCTCGCCGCCCGGCTGCTGCCGCGCGGCCGGGGCGCCCCGCGGGCGGCGCTGGACCTGACGGGAGTCGTCCTGCTGGGCGCCGGCGTGTTCCTGATGATGTTCCCGCTCGTGCAGGCCGACTCGGGCGGCGTCCAGCGGCTCTGGTGGATGTTCCCCGTCGGGGCGGCGCTCCTCGTGGCGTTCGCGCTGTGGGAGCGGCGCGTCGCGGCCCGTGGCGCCGAGCCGCTGCTCGCCCCCAGGTTGATCACCGAGACCCGCGGTTACGCGCCCGGCGCCGCGCTGGCGACGGTGTACTTCATCGGCTTCAGCGGCGTCTGGCTGGTCTTCGCGCTCTACTTCCAGAACGGGCGGGGCTTCACGCCGCTGATGTCCGGGCTGTGCGTCACGCCGTTCGCGATCGGCTCGGCCTGCGCGGCGGTCGTCGCCGGGCGGCTGGTGGAGCGGCTGGGGCGGCTGCTGACCGTGCTCGGGCTCGCCGCGGTCGTGGTCGGGCTGTCCGCGGCGGCGCTGCTGCTGGGCTACGCCTCGCCGGGCGTCGCCGTGTGGGCCGCGATCCCCGCGCTGCTCGTCGGCGGCATCGGCAGCGGCTTCGTGATCTCGCCCAACGTGACGATGACGCTCAAGGACGTGCCGGTGCGGATGGCGGGCGCGGCCGGCGGCGCCCTGCAGACGGGGCAGCGCCTCGGCGGGGCGGTCGGCACGGCGGCGCTGCCCGGCGTGTACTACCTGGTCCTCTCCTCGACGGGCGGCGACATCTCCCAGGCCGTGACCGTGGCCCTGGGCGCCGCGGTCGCCGGCCTGCTGGTCGCCTTCGCGATCGCGGTGGCGGAGTGGCGGCGGGACGGCCGCGCGGCCACGCCGGGCCCGTGCCCGCCGGAGGTGGCGCACGGCCACACGCACGCGGGCCAGGGC
>NZ_JBEXDT010000195.1:0-5000 GCF_040605905.1 Nonomuraea sp. NPDC005501
GGCTGGGCCTTGCCGATGGCGTAGGCGACCTGGACCTCGCAGCGGTCGGCCAGGCCGGCCGCCACGACGTTCTTGGCGACCCAGCGCATCGCGTATGGTCGCGGTCGCCGTCATGACGTGCCCCCTCCTTCCGTGGTCCTGGTCTCTTCGTCGATGCCGATGCCGGTGCGGGTGCCGGGTCTAGAAGCGGAGCCGCCGCCGGGGCGTCGCCCCGGGTCCCGCCGCACGGCCGGCGGCTCGGGCGTCGTGGAGGCGCGCACCACCAGGCGGGGCGGCACGGTCACCACGCGCGGCTCGTGCTCGCCCTCCTGGAGCCGGTCGAGCAGCAGCTCGGCGGCGGCCCGGCCACGCTCGGCCGACCCGAGCGAGACGCTGGTGAGCGACGGCCACGAGGCCGCGGCGAGGTCCGTGTCGTCCATGCCGACCACCGCCACGTCCTCCGGCACACGCCTGCCGGCCGCGCGCAGCACGTCCAGCGCGCCGAGCGCGATCAGGTCGTTGGCGCACAGCAGCGCGTCGACGTCGCCCACCCGGTTGAGCAGCGCCGCGACCGCGCGGGCGCCCTCCGCCCGGTAGAAGTCGCCGATCTCCACCAGGTCCTCGTCGTACGGCAGGCCCAGCTCGGCCAGCGCCTCCCGGTAGGCGGCGCCGCGGGCCGCGCCCGGCACGGTGTCGGTCGGGCCGTTCACCAGGGCGATGCGGCGGCGGCCGAGCCCGTGCAGGTGGTCGACGGCCAGCCGGACGCCGGTGCGGGAGTCGGCCCGCACGTTGTCGACGGGCGTGCCCTCGGGCACCGAGCCGATGACCACGACGGGCGCGCGGGCGGCCGCCAGCATCTGCAGGTGCGCCTCGGTCACACGCAGCGGCACCATGATCATGCCGTCCACGTAGCGCTCTCCGAGGCTGTGCAGCACGTCGATCTCGTCGGCGACGACGGCGCCGGTGGAGTGGAGCACGAGGCGGTATCCGGCTGCCTTCAGCACCGGCTGGATCTCGCGCAGCATGGCCAGGTACGCCGGGTTGCCGACGTCGGCCATGGCGAACGCGACCTGGTGGGTGCGCCGCGACTTGAGCGAGCGGGCGACGGCGTTGCGCACGTAGCCGAGCTCCTCGGCCGCGGCCATCACCTTGCGCACGGTCTCCTGCCGGGTGGGCAGGCCGTTCAGCACCCGCGAGACGGAGGCGATGGACACGCCCGCGCGCTCGGCGATCGTGGTGATCGTGGGTCCCTGTGCCAACGTCGTCCTTCCCGGATCGTAAACGTTTCCGGCATGGTTCTGTAAACGTTTACGGTGTTTCGGACATGAAACCCGGACGCAACACAAGGGTCAAGTCACGATCACATAACGCCAGGTCAGCGCCATGTCTGACAAACAGGGCAGACCTTCGGCAAGGTATCGGTCATGGAATCGGCACATACGGGTGACGGGGCGGCTGGGGCTGGGAGCGCTCCCGTGGGCCGTGGTGGTGGGTTCACCACGGCCCCGGTGACTGGGCGCGCGTCACGGCGGGCGACCGGTGAGGCTGCGGAGCGTGCCCCTGGAAGGTCACCGGCCGCGGTCGGCGGGTGGGGGCTCGCGTGCCTGCCGTAAAGGATCTCTGAGGCAGGACCGGCCACGGCCCCGCGCCGGCCGTGCATGCCTTGACGGGAAGACCCGCCGCGGCGAGACGTCAGGAGCGGACGGGAACCACCACACGCGGGTGCTCGGTGTCCAGGGCGCGGATGGCCGGGGCGCCCGTGAGGGCGACGACCGCCGCGAGGACCGCCGGGACGAACAGCGCCACCGGCAGCGAGGACGCCTCGGCGACGTACCCCAGCACGGCGGGCCCCACCAGCAGCCCGCTGTAGCCGAACGCCGTCACCAGTGAGAGCGCCCGGCCGACCTGGCCGCCGGCCGCGCCCACGGCGCTGAAGATCACCGGCACCACCGTGGCCAGCCCGACCCCCGCCAGCGCCCACCCCGTCCAGGCGCACACCACCCGCAGCGCCTCGCCGACCAGCGGCGAGACGAGCACGAGGACGTACCCGCAGGTGGCGAGCAGCCCGGCGAGCTGGATCGTGCGCACGGAGCCGAGCCGGCCCCTGATGGGGTCGCCGAGCAGCCGGATAGTGGTCATGGCGACGGAGAAGATCGTGTACGCGATGGGCGCGGCGGCCGGGTCGGTGCCGAGCACCCAGCGGGCGTGGAGGGCGGCCCAGTCGATGGCGGCGCCCTCGCTCAGGTGCCCCGCGAACGCGGCCAGGCCGAGCATCGCCACCAGCCCCCACCGCAGCCCCGAGCCGGCCCGGGCCCTGGAGCCGTCACGCCGGGAACCGGCGGCCCCCTCCTCGGACCCGGACCCGGACGTGGCCTCGGACCCGGACGCGGCCTCGGACTCGGACCCGGACGCCCGCGCGGGCAGGAGCAGCCGCGCGAACGGTATGTACACGAACGGCACCGCCACGGCCGCCACCACGAGCAGCGCCTGCGCGTCCAGCCCCGCCTGCAGCACCAGCGCCGTCAGCCCGCCGCCGGCGGCCCCGCCCAGGCTCCACGTCCCGTGGAACGCGGAGATGATCGGCCGCCGGTAGGCGTGCTCGACCTCGACGGAGTGGGTGTTCATGGCCACCTCCGTCACGCCCAGCCCCATGCCGAACACCACGGCCAGCACGGCCAGCCACAGGTACCCGGGGGCGAGGGCGGGCCCCAGCAGCACCGCGGCCGACACCGGCCCGGAGAACCAGCAGACGGCCCGGCTGCTCCACCGGTCCACGAGCGGGCCGGCAACCAGCATGGACACCAGCGCGCCACCCGAGATCAGCAGCAGCACACTGCCGAGCCGCGCGGGGCCGAGGTCGAGCCGGTCGTTGAGGGACGGCAGGCCGGCGGCCCACAACCCCATCACGAACCCCGCCAGAACGAAGTAACCGAAAACCGCGATACGGGCACGTCTGGCCACTGCATGACTTATGTTCACGGCTAGAGCATAATCATGGATGTGAGGACGACACAATGGCGATGACCCCGAACCCATCCCTGCCCCCCATCCGGGCGTCGGGCCCTGACCCCGCTCTCGGCGCGGAACCCGGCACAGGGCCCGTGACGAGTTCGGCCATCGGCACCGCGGCGAACGGCACGACAGCCGGCGGGGTGACGGGCGGGGCCACAGCCGGCGGGGCGGCGGGCGGGGCGACGACCAGTGGGGCGTTGCGGGCTCACAATCGGGTGCGGCTGTTGCGGGCCGTGCACGACTGCGGGGCGAGCCTGACGCGTTCCCGGCTCACCCGCGACCTCGGCCTCGCCCGCGGCACGGCGTCCGTCCTGGTCGGCGAGCTGGCCGAGGCCGGCCTGCTGCACGAGGAGCCGGCCGCCGAGCACGGGCGCGGCCGGCCGACGCAGGTGCCCGGCCCGCACCCGTACGGCCCCCTCGCCCTGGCGGTGGACGTGCGGGAGGACGCCTGGGAGCTGGCCGTATGCGAGCTGGGCGGCCGGGCCACGGTCCTGGAGGTGCGCCCGCACGACGGGACGCCCGAGGGCGCGCTCGTCCCCCTCGGCGCGGCGCTGAGGAGCCGGCTCGACCACCTGGCCCCCCGCGTCGTCGGCACCGGCGTGGCCCTGGCGGGCCCGGTGCGCCCCGGCGGGCTCGTCGACATCGCCCACCTGCGATGGAACTCGGTCGACGTACCCGGCCTGCTCGGGCTGCCCGAGCCGCCCGTCGTGGGCAACGACACGGCGTTCGCGGGGCTGGCCGAGGCGCGGCGGGGCGAGTTGCGCGGCGTCGCGGTGGGGCTGCACCTGCACGTGGACTTCGACCTGGGCGGGGTGCTGATCGTGGACGGCCGGCCGCTGGGCGGGGCCGCCGGGATCGGCGCCGAGTTCGGGCACATGCCGCTCACCGGCGGTGACGCGCCCTGCATGTGCGGGGCCCGCGGCTGCTGGGGGCAGGAGGTGGGCACGAACGCCCTGCTGCGCCACCTCGGCCTCGCCCACGGCGGCGGCCGGGGCCGCGACCAGGCCGAGCGGCTGCTCGCCGGCGCGGCGGCCGGTGACAAGAGCGCGGTGCGGGCGGTGACGTCGTGCGCCGGCGCGCTCGGCCGGGGCATCGCCGCCCTGGTGAACGCGCACGACCCTGAGGTGGTGACGTTGTCGGGGTTCGGCGTGGACCTGCACGCGCGGGCGCTGCCGGCGCTCATGGAGCGGTTCGGAGGCGGCCTGATGACGATCCGCCGCGACCGGCCGCCCCGGCTCGCGCCGTCGGCCCTCGGGTGGCGCGGCTCGCTGATCGGCGCCATGGAGTCCGTCTTCGACGCCTTCCTGACGGTCGAGGCCGTGGACCGCTGGCGCCGGACCCGCTGCTGAGAGCACCCGGCTCCCGGACACACCCGACCTTCTGGACGAACAGCCGCCTGACCGCATCAGGCTGTCGGACGCGCCCTCCGGCCCGCGAAAAGGGGCTGCGACACGCCCGGATGCCGGAATGTGATGCAAAACACGCAGAAGGGGTGAAACCCCGCAGCACGCCGGACGCCTCACCCCGTCCGGCGACCTCGGAACGGACCATCCCGGCAGGCCACGCTCAAGGCCGTCCGCGCCGGGAGCGACCACAGGAGGCGGCAGGAGACCGTAGCCCAGACTGGAGACGGCCGCCCGGAAGGACGCCGCCGCGCGGTGATCCCGGGATCGGGCTGCGCAGAGGCGAGCCCGGCCGGCCGCCCGCGCTCCCTCGCCCGGGTCAGGAACGCCGGCAGGGCCGCCCACCTGGGCTTTTTCCGGCGGCTGAACGGTTCTCACCACTCCGCCCCTGGGCCAGGCGGGCCCAGCGGCCGCGGCACGCCATGACGGCGGCCCGGCAGGCCCGGCCGGCGGCCTCGGGCGGAGCCGTCCAGGCCCTGGCCGGAGGCCGTTTCCCGGGCGCGGCGGGCGGCGTCCCGCTGTCGTCTCCCGCCGGCGGCGCACTGCGCCCGGTCGAGCCTGATCAGCGTCTGGTCGAGGATGTGGTCCTGGTACTTGTCGAGGGCC
>NZ_JBEXDT010000196.1:0-4936 GCF_040605905.1 Nonomuraea sp. NPDC005501
CGACCCGGCTCAAGGCCGGCACCGCGCAGAAGCTCGTGCTCAACATGATCTCCACGATCGCGATGGTGCGGCTCGGGCGCACGTACGGAAACCGGATGATCGAGATGTCGGCCATGAACAGCAAGCTGGCCGATCGGGCGGTGCGCATGGTCAGCGACATCACCGGCACCGACCGGGAGACCGCGGCGCGGGCCGTGGACGAGGCCGGCGGGCAGGCCAAGACGGCCGTGGTGATGATCCGGCACGGGCTCGACGCGGAGGGGGCGCGGGCGCTGCTGGAGTCGCACGGCGAGCGGCTGAGCGACGCGCTGAGCGGCTGACGCGCCGCGCCGGGCGCCGCCGGTTCCCGGGGGCGGCGTGCCGGGGGACGGCATCCTGGAAGCCGTACGTCCCGGAGCCCGTGGCGGGTGGCCGGACGAGAAGACGCGAAGCGGAGAGGGGAGGGAAGGTGGCGGAAGGTCTGGACGCGGTCCTGGCCGGGGCGGTGCCGCGCGTGTGCTCGGCGGCGGTCGCGCTCGTCGCCGTGGACGGCGAGGTCGCGGCGGCGGCGGTGGCCGGCGAGCTGGTCAGGTACGCCGACGCCGAGGGGACCCTGGCCGGCGACCGGCCGCCGGCGCGCCGCGACTCGATCTTCGACCTGGCCTCGGTGAGCAAGCTGTTCACCACGGCCGTCGTCCTGTCGCTGGCCGAGGAGGGCCGCCTGGGCCTGGACGAGCCCGTGGCGGCCTGGCTGCCCGGCCGTGACCCGCGGATCACGCCGCGCCGCCTGCTCACCCACACGGCCGGGCTCCAGCCCACGCGCCGCGTCGACCTGGAGCTGCCCGCCGCCGGCCACGCCACCCGGCTGGCCGCGATCATCGACACGCCCGTCACCGGCCCCGTGGGCGGGCCGTACCTCTACACCGACGTCGGCATGGTCACGATGGGCCGCGTGGCCGAGCTGGCGGGCGGCGCCCCGCTCGACGAGCTGGTCCGTGCCCGCGTCACCGACGTGCTGGGCCTGACCGCCACCGGTTACCGGCCGGGCCCCGGCCTGCTGCCGCGGGTCGCAGCCACCGAGTGGAAGCCGGAGCGGCCGCTCACGTCACCACCGGGCTGCGTGCGCGGCGAGGTGCACGACGAGACGAGCTACGGCCTGGGCGGCGTGGCGGGCCACGCGGGACTGTTCGCCCCGGCCGACGACCTGCTGGCCTTCGGCGAGGCGCTGCGGCTCGGCGGCGGCAAGATGCTGCGGCCCGAGACTGTGGCCGAGATGGTCCGCGACCAGGGCGCCGAGGGGGCGCCCTTCCGGCACGGGCTCGGGGTCAGGATCGGCGACCCGGGCATCGTCGGACCGCTGGAGGGCGCGTACGGGCACTCCGGCTTCACGGGGACGTCGCTCGTCGTGGACCCGGCGCGCGGGCTGACGGTGGTGCTGCTGACCAACGCCGTGCACCCGGTGCGCGGCCGGGACGGCATCCGGGACCTGCGCCGCGCGGTGGCCGCCGAGGCCCTGTGCCTGTCCCGCTGATCGCGCCTGTCCCGCTGATCCCGGGACTCAGGAGGCGGGGGCCAGCGCCTCCAGGGCCTCCTCGGCGCGCCGCATCGCCTCCTTGGGCTCGGCGGTGACGATCTCCGGGTCGAAGTTGAGGTCGTGGAAGACTTCCGTCACGCCGCGCGCCGTCAGGTCGTCCACGTCACGCCGGATCTCCTCGAACGTGCCCGTCAGCGGCGGCCGCTCCCCCTCGGCCGCGCCCGCGGGGCGCACCCGGGTGACGCCGCGGCAGACGATGCGCAGCGCCTCGGGGTCGCGCCCCGCCTCCCGGGCCGCCTCCTTGATGATCGCCACGCGCGGCTCGATGCCCGCCAGGTCCTCCCGGCTGGAGCTGATCCAGCCGTCGGCGATGCGGCCCGCCCGGCGCAGCCCGGCCTCGGCCGCGCCGCCGAGCAGGATCGGCGGCGCCTGCGCCGGCCGCGGGTCGAGGTGGGACGGCGGGATCCGGTAGAACTCCCCGGAGTGCTCGACCTCCTCCTGCGTCCACGCCTCGCGCAGCACCTGCGTGAACTCCTCGATCCGCCGGCCCCGCCCCTCGAAGCCCACCCCCGCGGCCTCGAACTCCTCGCGCACCCAGCCCAGCCCCAGCCCGGCCGTCAGCCGCCCGCCGGACAGGATCTGCAGCGACGCGAGCTGCTTGGCCAGCACGACCGGCTGCACGTACGCGTTGATCACGGCCACGCCCAGCCCGATCACCTCGGTCACCCCCGCCAGGTACGACAGGGTGACCAGCGGGTCGTGCACGCTGCGGTAGATCGGCCCCATCGGATGGCCCACCGGGTAGAGCACTCTCTGGAACGTCCACAGCCGCTCGTACCCGAGCTCCTCGGCCCTGGCGGCGACCCGCCGCATGTTGGCGGGGGTGGCCCAGGGACCCGACTGCGGCACGGCGAATCCGATTCCCATGCCCTCTAGTCTGTACGAGTGGATCTGCAGGCGGAACTCGGGGCCATCGCCGGAGCGCACGGTGGCACGGGGGAGCCCTCCCTCCACCCCACCCGCACCGACGTCGTGGTGTTACGCCGGGGCGAGGTCGTGGTCAAGGCGCACTCGCGGCGCGACGACGCCGAGGCGCTGCGGCTGCGGGTGCGCGCCGCCGCCTCCGCCGCGCTCAGCGGCCTCCTGCTCCCCCCGCTGCGGCCCGACGTGCTCACGGTGGCGGACCGCGCGGTCACGGTGTGGCCGGCCGGCACGCCCGTCTCGCACGACGAGCTCGACGCCGCGCCCTGGGAGGAGGGCGCCCGGCTGCTGGCCCGCCTGCACGCCGTCCCGCTGACACTGCTGCCGCCGCTGCCCGAGGCGGGCGCACCGGCGCGGGCGGCCCGCGCGGTGCGGCGGATGCCCGGCGACGGCCCGGTCGAGCGGCTGTTACGCCGGGCGTTCGCGGAGCTGCCGGAGCCCGAGCCGGCGCCCGGCCTGCTCACCCACGGGGACTGGCATCTGGGCCAGCTCGTCCGCCGCGACCGGTGGCTGCTCATCGACGTGGACGACCTCGGCGTCGGCGACCCCGCGTGGGACCTGGCCCGGCCCGCCTGCTGGTACGCGGCGGGGCTGCTCGACCCGGCCGTGTGGGACCGCTTCCTCGGCGCGTACCTGGCCTTCGGCGGGCCCGCCCTCGGCGACGGCGCCGACCCGTGGCGCCGGCTCGACCTGCCGGCCCGCGCGGTGACGATCCAGCTGGCCGCCGTGGCCGTCGTCAACGCCGGCCGCGACGGCCGGGAACTCGACGAGGTGGAGCAGTCGTTGATCGAGGCGTGCAACAGAATCGTCAGAGCGTGACGGGGTTGCGCGCGGTAGGTTTTCCTCACAGATCCGAGGCCAAGGAGACCGACGAAGATGCAGTGCCCCAAATGCCGCGGCAGCATGCGGACTTATGAGCGCAACGGCGTCCACATCGAGCAGTGCGACAACTGCCGGGGGATCTTCCTCGACTACGGCGAGCTGGAGACGCTGACCCGGATGGAGGCCAGCTACCACGCCGCTCCCCCGCCGCCGCCCGCCCCCGGCCCCGCGTGGGGCGCCCCGCACGGCGGCCACTACGGCCACCACCGCCAGCGCAGCTGGGTGGGCATGCTGTTCTCGTCCTGACGGACACCGGCTCACACCGGACGACACGGCCAGGGCCGCGCACCCGTGATGCGCGGCCTTCGCCGTGTCCGACGCCAGGCACCATCGCGCCTACCGCGGCATGCCTGCTCCGTGCCGGATTGGCGCTGATCGTGAACCGGTGGGCGACGTTCGACCGACTGACAGAGTACGCACGCCATGCAGTCGTTCGGCTACGCCGTGCAGCGTGACCCCCGCATATGCCCTGACCTACACTCAAGACATGAGTGACAGCGCCTTCGAGGTCTCGCTGAACGAAGCCGACGGCCACCTGCCCGAGGTCATCAGTGCCGCCTCCGAGCGTGGCGCGATCGCCTATCTCACCGATCACGGCCGCCGAGTGGCCGCCATTGTGCCCGCCGACGATGCCTGGTACTGGGCGCCCGCGTGGCAGGCGGCCGAAGCCGAGGCCGACGCGGATTTCCGACAGGGTCGCAGCCGACGTTTCGACAGCATGGATGACCTCTTCGCCGAGAGCGACGCCATTCGCGGGGAGACATCCGTTTGAAGTACGAGCGGTCCGACTCGTTTCTGCGGGATCTCTCACAGCTGCCTTCAGAGCATTACGCGCTGTTCAAGGAAGCGGTCTCCAAGCACCTCCTGCCCGCCCTCGCCCAGGGAGCGCACACGGGCCACGCACCCTGGCCGGTACGGCTGCGCATCCACAAACTCGCCGGCACCGATGTCTATTCCATGACATGGAACTTCACCTCGCCGGACGGGCGCGCCACTTTCCGTTTCACAACGGAAGACGACGGCGAGACGATCCTGCAGTGGCGGCGCGTTGGTGACCACTCCATCTACGAGCGCCCGTAAGCGCGCCCCTCTCGCGGCAACTCGCCGAGCCGATCTGGGATGGCATCCGGCCCGAAGAGCCCCGTCGGCTCTTCCGCCGCGAACGTCGGCCGGATCTCGACAGCCGGCGTCAGCTCGGGAAGTCGTCCGGGTCCACGTCGGCGGTGCGGGCGTTGCCGCCGTTGATGGCGTGCAGCGTGATCCGCCAGTCGTGCCAGCGGATCTGGGTGGCGGTGAAGGTGGTCTTGAACGACACCGACTTCTCGAAGCGCTCGAAGCTGCACTCGCGGGTGAAGGCGCGCGCCTTGCCGTCCCAGTCGACACCGTGCGTGAAGTAGATCTTGTAGTTGCCGTCCCGCACACCGCTGACCTTGAACTTCGACTTCTTGCGCACGTACACGCTCACCGTCTTCGAGCCGCCCTTGACCATGGTGACGACCGCGTCGCGGGTGCCGCCGTTGTCGATCTGCAGCGAGCTGCGGCCGTTCAGGGTGCTCCGGC
>NZ_JBEXDT010000197.1:0-4753 GCF_040605905.1 Nonomuraea sp. NPDC005501
GCGCGCCGCGGTCCTCGACCTGGGCGGCCACGGCCTCATCGAGATCACCGGCCCCGACGCGGTCGCCTTCGCCCAGCGCCTCCTGGCCCGCGACGCCCGCCAGGACGCGCGTTCCGCATGTCACCCGTCTTTTCGGTGACGCTCACTCCCCGGCGGGCTCCCAGTCGACGAGCGTGAGTTCCCCTGCCGTGAACACGCCCCTGACCCGCTCGCCGCCCACGGGCTCCCGCGACGCCCGCCACCCGCCGTGCAGCAGGCAGTCGGGCACCGCCGCCGGCCGCACCATCACCACCACGTAGGGCCCCCCGTCCCCCGTGCCTGCCCCGCCGAACGCCTGATGGCTGACGATCCAGCTCTCCACGGTTCCCTCCGGGGCGACCGCCTCCCAGCGCCACCGCTCGGCGCGGCAGGCCGGGCAGAACGCCCTGGCGGGGAAGCGCGCCGTGCCGCACGCCTCGCACCGCTGCACCGCGAACTCCCCCCGCCCCGTCCGCTCCCACCACGGGGCCGAGTCGCGGTCCGTCGCCATCTGGAACACCGGACGCCCGCCACCGGCCATGCGATCAGTCCTTCCTGAGGATCAAGGCGGAGGTCGCCGGCAGGATGTAGCCGGGCTGGGCCGTGGACAGGGCCACCTCCGCGCCCGGCACCTGGCGGTCCCCCGCGTCGCCGCGCAGCTGGGAGACGGCCTCGGCGATGTGGTTCATGCCGTGGACGTAGCCCTCCGACAGGAAGCCGCCGTGGGTGTTGACCGGCAGCGTCCCGTCCAGGGCCGTGGCGCCCGAGGCGACGTACGGGCCGCCCTCCCCCTTGGGGCAGAACCCGTAGTCCTCCAGCTGGACGAGCACGGAGTAGGTGAAGCAGTCGTAGATCTCGGCCACGTCGACGTCCTCCGGCCCGAGGCCGGCCTGGCCGTACAGGCGGGGGGCGAGGGCGGCGGCGGCCGTGGTGGTGGGGTCGGCGCGCCCGCCCGACAGGTGGCTCTCCCCGCCGCCCCAGGCGGCGGCCGAGACGAGCACCGGCGGCCGGCGCAGGTCGCGCGCCCGCTCGGCGGTGGTGACGACCAGCGCGCAGGCGCCGTCGGTCTCCAGGCAGCAGTCGAGCAGCCGGAACGGCTCGGCGATCCACCGGCTGGCCAGGTAGTCGTCGAGCGTGATCGGGGTGCGCATGAGGGCGCGGGGGTTCTTGACGGCGTTGGCGCGCTGGGTGACCGCCAGCCGGCCGAAGTGCTCCGCCGTGGTGCCGTACCTGAGCATGTGCGCGCGGGCGTACATCGCGTACTGCTGCGGCGGCGCGAAGAAGCCGTACGGCGCCTGGTACTGCATCTCGGGGCCGGGCGGCAGCCCGCGGCCGGTGCCGCCCATGCGGAACTCCGAGCGGGCGTTGATGGCGCGGTAGCAGACGACGGTCTCGGCCATGCCCGCGGCCACGGCGAGCGCGGCCTGGGCGACGACGGCGTGGGAGACGCTGCCGCCGCCGAACTGGTCGAGGTGCCAGCTCAGGTCGCGGATGCCGAGCGCGGGCCCGACGAGGGTGGGGGCCGCGGAGTCGCCGACGCGGTGGGTGGCCAGGCCGTCGACGTCGTCCGCGGTGAGCCCGGCGTCGTCCAGGGCGGCCAGGACGGCGCGGCAGGCCAGGGTCAGGGTGCTGACGCCCGAGTCCTTGCCGAACGGCGTGTAGCCCACGCCCGCGACGGCCGCACGGTCCCGGAAGGCGAGCAAGCGCTTGGGCATCAACCCACGCTAGGCCGCGCGCTCCGGACGTGTCAACGTGACAGGGTGGACGGTCGCCGGCGCACCGCTTGACACGCTTTCCGCCCCGCGCCTACCGTCCAAGCAAGCGCTTGGTGAGATACACTCGACTGGGCGGACAAAGGAGGTCCACATGAGCACACACGCTGCCCGGCTGGTCACGCCGGACGGTTGTGCCGGCCGTCCCACGCCCTACCAGCGCAGGACCCTCCACGGAGCCGCCATGCCGAACGGCCCTACCCCCCAGAGCGCGAACGGCCACCTCGACGCCTTACGGTTCCGGCAGGTGCTGGGGCGCTTCGCCACCGGCGTGGTGGCGATCACCGCGCTCGACCCGGCGACCGGCACGCCGTGCGGCCTGGCGGCCAACTCGTTCACCTCGGTGTCGCTCGACCCCCCGCTGGTGGCGTTCTGCGTCGCGCACACCAGCACGAGCTGGCCGCGCGTACGCGGGGCCGAGATGCTCACCGTGAACGTGCTGGCCGAGCACCAGCAGCCGGTGTGCGTCCAGATGGCGGCCAAGGGCGGCGACAAGTTCGCGGGGCTGAAGTGGACCGGCTCGCCCGGCGGCAACCCCGTGCTGGACGGGGCGCTGGCCTGGATCGACTGCGCGGTCGAGGCCGAGCACCCCGCCGGCGACCACATGATCGTGGTCGCGCGGGTGCTCCAGCTCGACGTCCACGCGGAGGGCGGGCCGCTGGTGTTCTTCCGCGGCGGCTACGGGGGCTTCGTTGAGCCTGCGTGAGGAGGCGCGGGCCTGGCTGGAGGACCACCTCACCGGCGAGTTCGCCGGCGCGCGCGGGCTGGGCGGACCCGGCCGCGAGCACGAGGGCCACGAGATCCGGCTGGCCTGGGAGCGCCACCTCGGCAAGGCGGGCTGGACCTGCCTGGCCTGGCCGGCACGGTACGGCGGGCGCGACGCCTCCCTGGCCGACCAGGTCGCCTTCCACGAGGAGTACGCCCGCGCCGACGCCCCCGCCCGCGTGGGCCACATCGGCGAGGGGCTGCTCGGCCCGACCATCCTCCAGCTCGGCACGGACGAGCAGAAGGCCCGGTTCCTCCCTCCCATCCAGCGCGGCGAGGAGCTGTGGTGCCAGGGCTACTCCGAGCCGGACGCGGGCTCCGACCTGGCCGGGGTGCGGACCCGGGCGCGCCTGGAGAGCGGCCGGTGGGTGGTGACCGGGCAGAAGGTGTGGACGTCGCTGGCGCACGTGGCCGACTGGTGCTTCGTGCTCTGCCGCACGGAGCCGGGCTCGGAACGCCACCGAGGGCTGTCGTACCTGCTGGTGCCGATGCGTCAGCCCGGCGTCGAGGTGCGGCCGATCATGCAGATGACCGGCACGTCGGAGTTCAACGAGGTGTTCTTCGACGGCGCCACCACCGACGCCGCCAACGTCGTCGGCTCCCCCGGGGACGGCTGGCGGGTGGCGATGGCCACGCTGGCCCACGAGCGGGGCGCGTCCACGCTGGGGCAGCAGATCGGGTTCCGGCGGGAGCTGGCCAAGGTGATCGAGACGGCCCGGCGCACCGGGGCGGCGGAGGACCCGGTGCTGCGAGACCGGCTGGTCAGGGCCTGGCTGGAGCTGCGGATCATGCGGCTGAACGCGCTGCGCACGATGCGGCCCGACCCGGGGCCGGAGGCGTCCATCGGCAAGCTCTACTGGTCGGAGTGGCACCGCAGGCTCGGTGAGCTGGCCCAGGCCGTCCAGGGCAGGGCGGGGCTCGTCGCCCGCGACGGCGAGCTGGACGACCTGCAACGGCTCTACCTGTTCAGCCGGGCGGACACCATCTACGCCGGGTCCAGCGAGATCCAGCGCAACATCATCGCCGAACGGACGCTGGGCCTGCCCCGGCAGTGAGGGGCACCACGATGGCACCGGCGTACCCGCGCGGACACGGTCTGCTCGACGGCAAGGTCACGCTCGTCACCGCAGCGGCGGGGGCCGGCATCGGCTACGCGACCGCGCGGCGCTGCGCGGAGGAGGGCGCCATCGTCGTCCTGTCCGACCGGCACGAGCGGCGCCTGGGCGAGGCCGCCGAGGCGCTGGTGGAGCTGACCGGTGTCAAGCCGCTGGCCGTGCCGTGCGACGTGACGTCGGAGGACCAGGTGGGGGCGCTGTTCGAGGCGGTGGCGCAGCGGCACGGGCGGCTGGACGTGCTCGTCAACAACGCCGGGCTCGGCGGCACGGCCGAGCTGGCCGCGATGACGGACGAGCAGTGGCACGCGGTCATCGACGTCACCCTGCACGGCACCATGCGCTGCACCAGGGCCGCCCTGCGCCGGATGGTCCCGCAGGGGTCCGGGACGATCGTGAACAACGCCTCGGTCGTCGGCTGGCGGGCCCAGCGCGGCCAGGCGCACTACGCGGCGGCCAAGGCCGGGGTCATGGCACTGACCCGGTGCGTCGCGATGGAGGTCGCCGAGCACGGCGTCCGGGTGAACGCGGTGGCGCCGTCGCTGGCCGTCCACCCGTTCCTGGCGAAGGTGACGAGCGAGGAGGTGCTGGCGGAGCTGGCGGCGCGGGAGGCGTTCGGACGCTCGGCCGAGCCGTGGGAGGTGGCCAACGTCATCGTCTTCCTGGCCAGCGACTACGCCACGTACATGACGGGCGAGGTCGTCTCCGTCTCCTCCCAGCACCCCTGAGGCGCCTTATATCTTGTGCGACAAGATATAGTGGAGACGTGAACATAACGGAGCCCATGTTCCTCGCGCTCACCGCGCTGGTGGACGAGCCCCGGCATGGCTACGGGATCGTCCAGGAGGTCGACCGGCTGTCGGAGGGAAGGGTCCAGCTCAAGATCGGCTCGCTGTACGGGGTGCTCGACCGGCTCGCCGCCGACGGGCTGGTGGAGCTCGACCGCGAGGAGGTCCAGCGGGGGCGGCTGCGCCGCTACTACCGGCTGACGGACGACGGCGCCCGGACCCTCGCCGACGAGGCCGCCCGGCTGGCGGCCAACGCCGAGGCCGCCACGGCCAGGCTGCGCGCCCGCGCGACGGCCGG
>NZ_JBEXDT010000198.1:0-4697 GCF_040605905.1 Nonomuraea sp. NPDC005501
CGCGGCGCCACGCCGGGTCCCCGACCGCGACCTGGCCCGGGGCCCCGCGCGCCTGGCCACCGCCCTTGGCCTGCTGCGCGAGCACAACGGGCTCGACGCGATACGCGAGGACGGGAGCGGCCACGCCGTCCCGGCCGGCCTGACCGGTGTGCCCGCCGGGGCCGCCGCCGTGCTGGAGGGAGCCCCGCCCGAGCCGGAGACGATCAGGTCAGGCCCGCGCACCGGGATCTCCACGGCCAAGGACACGCCGTGGAGGTTCTGGATCGACGGCGACCCGACCGTGTCGCCGTACCGGGCTCACGTGCCGCGCCGCCGCAGCGCCGCCGCCACCTCGGTGGGAGAGACGCCCAGCTCGTGAGCGCTGAAGAGGTGCAGATGGTCGCCGGTGTCGATCTCCAGCATCTCGCTGCGCAGGCCGTACCTGCGGCGCACGTCCACCTTGACGTCCCGGATGTCCTCCCACGGCACGTGCCGCCGCCCCGCGAACCCGTGCACCACCGTGATCCCGTCCTCCGAGACCGACAGCCGCACGGGCACGAGCACGTCCCGCAGCCCCATGGCGCCCACGAGAACCGCCGCCGGCACCGCCAGGAGGACCCCGCGCAGGTCTCCGTTCAGGTACCAGAAGACGGCGAGACCCGCGCACCCCAGAGCCCCTAAGATCTTCGAAACGGCCAGCTCGCGACGGACCCTCCACATGGTTGCCGAGCGTATCCAAGTGGCGGGGTGAGGCCACGATCGGGCAGGCTGTAACCATCCACCGTCTATCGGAAAGCCAGCACCGTGACCGACATTCTGGACGAGCTCGAATGGCGCGACGTCCTCGCGCAGACCACCGACATCGCGGCCCTGCGCGAGGCGCTGTCGAAGGGTCCGATCACGGTCTATGCCGGCTTCGACCCGACCGCCCCGTCCCTGCACATGGGCAACCTGGCGACCCTACTGATCCTCACCCGGTTCCAGCAGGCGGGCCACCGGCCGATCGGGCTGGTCGGCGGGGCGACGGGCCTGATCGGCGACCCCAGCGGCCGCAGCACCGAGCGGGTGCTCAACACCACCGAGGTCGTCGCCGAGTGGGTGAGCAAGATCCGGGTGCAGGTGGAGAAGTTCCTCTCCTTCGAGCCCGGTCCCACCGCGGCCGCGCTCGTCAGCAACCTCGACTGGACCGCCGAGCTGTCGGCCATCGACTTCCTGCGTGACGTCGGCAAGCATTTCCCGATCAACCGCATGCTGGCCCGCGACTCCGTGGCGAGCCGGCTCGGCGGCGACGGGCTCAGCTACACCGAGTTCAGCTACCAGATCCTGCAGTCCAACGACTACCTGGAGCTGTACCGCCGGCACGGCTGCACCCTGCAGGTCGGCGGCAGCGACCAGTGGGGCAACATCACCGCCGGCGTCGACCTGATCCGCCGCGTCGAGGGCGCCCACGTCCACGCGCTCACCGGCAAGCTCATCACCAAGGCCGACGGCACCAAGTTCGGCAAGACCGCGGGCGGCGCCGTGTGGCTCGACCCGGCGCTCACCTCGCCGTACGCCTTCTACCAGTACTGGCTCAACGCCGACGACCGCGACGTGGTCCGCCTGCTCAAGGTGTTCACCTTCCGCACGCGCGAGGAGATCGACGAGCTGGAGAAGTCCGTGGCCGATCGGCCGTTCGCCCGGGAGGCGCAGCGCACGCTGGCCGAGGACCTCACCACGATGGTCCACGGCGCCGACGAGCTCGCGGCCGTCGTCGCGGCGTCCAAGGCGCTGTTCGGCCAGGGCTCGCTGGAGGAGCTGCCCGCCGCGACGCTGGAGGCCGCGCTGGCCGAGGTGCCCAAGGCCGTCGTGCCGGCGCTCGGGGCGCCGCTGGTCGACCTCATGGCCGAGAGCGGGCTGGTGGAGTCCAAGTCCGCCGCCCGCCGTGCGGTTAAGGAGGGCGGGGCGTACCTCAACAACGTCAAGATCACCGACGAGTCGTACGTGCCGGCGGCCGAGGACCTGCTCCACGGGCGGTTCCTGGTGCTGCGGCGCGGCAAGAAGTCGGTCGGCGGCGTCGTCGTCGGCTGACGCGCCCGTTCGTTCGCCGCGGGCCCTCTCCTCACGGGGAGGGCCCGCGCGCGTGCCCGGCCTCGTGCGCTCAGCGGCGGGACCGGGTGAACAGTGCCACGGTCAGGCCCGGCAGCTCGGCCGAGTGCCACGCCGACGCCCGCTCGAACCCGGCCTCCTCGACGGCCTTCACCCTCGGCAGCTTCCCGCCCGCCGCCTTGGCGCCGCGCCACACCACCCAGACGCGCCGCCGGTCCCGCAGCGCCCCGGCGACGTCCGAGCGCTCGGGGAACCCGAACCCGTCCGCCTGCGGGGCGTCGCCCAGCCGCAGCACGTCCGCCGCCGGACCGGAAGGCGCGTAGTAGTCGAAACCGGCGCGCACCGAGCTCTGCCCGAACACGATCGCGTCGCCCTCCCGCGCCGCGACCCGCCGGACCGCGCCCGGGAAGTCCTCGAACCTCCCGTTGGCGGAGCGCAGCTCCGTGTGCCGGTCCAGTCCCGCGACCGCCGTGACCGCCACCAGCAGGCAGCCCGCCGCCGCGGCCGCGACGGGAGGCCGGACCGCCGCCACGGCCAGCGCCGCCAGCAATGCCAGGGCCGGGGACGTGACGAACAGGTACCGGTCCACGTACAACGGCGTGACCAGCAGCGACACGGTGAGCAGCAGCAACGGCGGCGCCATGAGCCAGGCCGCCAGCGTCCCCGACCAGGCACGGCCGCGCGGCCACAGTGCCGCCGCACCGGCGAGCGCCACGGCGAACAGGATCACCCCGGCCGTCTCCGCCCCCGCCACCATCTTGGGGAACTTCAGCAGCACCTCCGGCCCCCGCTCCTGGATCCAGCTCACCGCGTGTCGCTCGCCGTACCCGACCAGGCCGAGCACCAGCGCGGGAACGCAGCCGGCGGCCGCCGCCGGCGCGGCCCGGGTCAGCAGCTCACGGCGGGACAGCGCCGCGAGCAGGACCGGCAGGTGCGCGGGCAGCGTCAGCACCGCGAACAGGTGCGTCGAGCACACGAACGCGACCGACACCCCGTACAGCACCCACATGCCCCGGCGCGGCGTTCCCGTGAGGCGGTGGAGGGTCCACAGCGAGAACACCACGGCCGCGGCCGCGAACGCGTACGGCCGCGCGAACGCGCCGTAGTACGACACGGAGGGCAGCACGGCGAACACCGCCGCCGCCGTCACCCCGGCCCGGCCGCTGTGCAGCCGCCGCCCCAGGTCGGCGAGCAGGCCCGCAGCCACCCCGATCGCCACCGCGGACGGCAGCCGGAGCCACAGCTCAGCCGTGCCCATCAGGGTCCAGAAATGCATGAACAGGTAGTACGGCAGGAAATGCCCGTCGATGTGCCGGGCCAGCTCCCACAGTCCCGCCAGGGAGCGGGAGGCCGCGCTGATCGTGGCCAGCTCGTCGCCGTTCAGGGAGGACGTGCCGGATCCGCTGAGCGCCGCCACCCCGGCCACCACGCCCATCGCCCATGCCTTCCACCAGCGGGCACCGGAAACTGCCGGGGCATATGGGGGATTCGGGGCAAGGGTGGCGCTCGTCACCGGGGCAGAATACGCGCATAGGCTCGGAGGCATGCCTGAAGTGATCGTATTCGACCTGTACGGCGTGATCGCACGGACCCAGACCGAGGCGGCCAGGAAACGCCTGGTCGAGCTGGCCGGGGTGCCGGGGGAGCACTTCTGGCGGGCGTACTGGGCCTGCCGTCCCGCCTACGACGCGGGCCAGGAGGGCGTTGCGTACTGGGAGACGGTGGCCGATCACCTGGGGACCCGGTTCGCCGACGTGCCGGCGCTGCTGCGGGCCGACCTGGAGAGCTGGTCCCAGGTGGACGAGGAGATGGTCGGGCTGGTGTGCGAGCTCGCCGACGAGGGGCGCAGGCTCGGGCTCCTGTCCAACATCATCGAGGACCTGGTGCCGGTGTGGGAGACGCGGCACGGGTCGTGGCTGGGGAGGTTCGCGGCGCTGACGTTCTCATGCCGGATCGGGGTGGCCAAGCCCGACCCGCGGGCGTACGAGATCTGCGCGGACAGGATGGGGGCGTCCCCGTCGGACGTGCTCTTCTTCGACGACAACGAGGCGAACGTGGTGGCGGCGCGCGAGGCCGGCATGGCGGCGGAGCTGTTCGTCTCCGCGGACCAGGTGCGCGCCCTGACAACGCGATCCTGACGTCCGTGGCTGTGCCGGCGCAGGTCAGAGCTGGTGCGAGGGCCAGGAGGCGCGCCGGGGCGCGGTGAGATTTGACGAGTGGTGGATGTCGACCTAGTCTTTGTCTTCGCCCGGGAGTGAGCCGGACGCCAGATGGCGGCCGGGCCCCAGGCAAAACCCTTCAAAGCGAGCCACTCGGCCGACGTGACATGTCACGTGCGGGTCCGGGTCGTTCTGGGTGCGTCCACATCACTGGAAAACCGGTTGATTCGACACGGCCAGAGTGACACGGTAAGTTAGACGGGTTGCCCCAGACACGGGGCGGCGAAACTTAGCAGGACATCACGATCTGAAGTTTGACACTGGATCGGAAAGCCTGATAAGATAGCGATACGGAGTTTGTGCCTCTCGCAGTTCTGGGGAGTACGCGTCCGTTTCTTGAGAACTCAACAGTGTGTTAAAAGCCAGTGCATGATGCACAACCCCGTCATTTCGGTGACGGATTCCTTTTTT
>NZ_JBEXDT010000199.1:0-4674 GCF_040605905.1 Nonomuraea sp. NPDC005501
CCCGCCGTGGAGGTCGAAGGCCAGCGCCACGTATCCCAGCTCGGCGAGCGCATCGGCTCGGCGGCGCTCGACGTCGCTGAGCCCCGGCCCCTCGGGCCCGACCAGGACCGCGGGCCGGCGGTCGACACCGGCCGGGAGCGCGAGGTGCCCGATCATCGTCAGGCCGTCGGCCGGGTACTCAACCGTGCGCGTGGTAATCGTCGTCATGAGCCTGGACTGTAGTGACCGTCGACTTGTGTCGGTCCGATGTTCACCGCTGGCAGAGTTCACCCCTGGCAGAACAGTGCGGGTGCGCCTCTGACCTGCGGCGACGGCACACAAGATCCGTCACAAACCCCGTTCCCCCGCACCCAGGGGACCCTCACGCCCGGCTCGGCGGCGATGTCCTTCTGGTGCAGCACCCGGCGGCCGGTGGAGGGGTCGCGCAGATTGTGCAGCGGCCGCGACACGCCGCACCTCATGGAGAGAACCACGCATGCCGTACATGGCCGGCTGCCCCAACCGGGCCTGTGGGACCAGCGCTTCGACGCCCAGGCCCGCCAGTTGATGATGGTCGGGCCGGACTCCAACCGCTCGAACTCAATGGCAGTCCCTCGAACTTCGATGGAACAGGACGGCCCTCGCCGGGATAGAACAGGGACATGGCCAAGCACATGCTGATGGACAAGAAGTTCGCCGCCCGCGTCACGTCCACAGCAGCCAAGAACCTCAACAGCGAAGTGCCACGTCTGGCTTCGGCCGGCGCGCCCGATCCGCCGGCGGCAAGAAACTCCCGCCGCCGTCAGGCCGGCGAAGACGAGTAGCGGCCCCAGTCGATGGAAGTGATCTTTCCTCCCAAGCTGACCGAGGGCGACGTCGTACGCGTGGTGGCGCCCGCCCTCTCCCGCGCCCTGGTGATGGAGCACGACCACACCGGCATCATCACGTCCCGGTTCGCCGAGCTCGGCCTGACGCTCACCTACGGCCGTCACGTCGATGAGCGCGACGCGTTCGGCTCCTCCAGCGTCGCCTCACGGGTCACCGATCTGCACGAGGCCTTCGCGGACCCGTCCGTGGCGGCTGTTCTGACGGTCATCGGCGGGTACAACAGCAACGAGCTGCTGCCGTTCCTGGACTGGGAGCTGATCCGCGCCAACCCGAAGATCCTCTGCGGATACTCCGACATCACCGCACTGCAGAATGCCATCCTGGCCAGAGCCGGGTTGGTCACCTACTCCGGTCCTCACTGGTCGACGTTCGGGATGCGCGACCACTTCGAGCAGACCCTGCGCTGGTTCACCTCGGTGATGTTCGACACCGCTCCGGTCACCCTGACCCCGGCGTCGCACTGGAGCGACGATCTCTGGTTCCTCGACCAGGACGAGCGCGAGCTGACCCCCGGCGACGGATGGTGGCCGATCCGGCGCGGCTTCGCCGAGGGACGCGTCGTCGGCGGCAATCTGTGCACCCTGAACCTGCTGCAGGGGACTCCCTTCATGCCATCCCTCGTCGACGCGATCCTGATCGTCGAGGACGACCTGGAGTCGAGCCCGGCCACCTTCGCCCGTGATCTGACCTCGCTGCTGCAGGTTCCCGGCGCTTCGGGCATCCGGGGACTGGCGATCGGGCGGTTCCAGCGCGCGAGCCGGCTGACCCGCCCCTTGCTGGAACAGATCGTCGATGCCCAGCCGGCACTCGGCGCCATCCCGGTCGTGGCCGACGTCGACGTCGGCCACACCTACCCCTTGGCCACCTTTCCGGTCGGCGGCCAGGCCCGGCTCACCGTCACCGACGCCGAGGCAAGCCTCACCCTCCTCCGTCACTGACGGCAGACGTCACGGGGATGTGCAGGCAGGGCGGCGCCACCTCTTCGGCCAGATCCCGACCCGCCAAGGACGTGTGAACGCCGGCCCCTCATGGCGCGTCATACACACGGCCCACACACCCCACTCCCAGAAGGACCACAAGTGCGCCTTGCCGCTTCTGTCGCCGCCATGGTGGCCACCGCCGCTGCTCTCACGCCGGCGGCTCCCGCTCAGGCCGCCGCCCCCACGGTGAAGATCTCCCGGATCTGGTACGACTCGCCCGGCTCGCCGGACTCCGGCGCGAACAGCAACCTCAACGGCGAGTACGTGCAGATCAAGAACACCGGTCGGAGCGCGGTGAACCTCAGCGGCTGGACCGTCCGCGACAAGACGAGCCGAGCGGACCACGTCTACACCTTCGGCACGTTCACGCTCGGGGGCGGGAAGGCGGTGACCCTGCGCACCGGTAAGGGCCGAGACACCTCCACCACCCTGTACTGGGGCAGGAGCGGCGGCACCTACGCCTACATCTGGAACCAGAGCACGGACACCGGCTACCTCCGCAACGCCCGACGTCAGCTCGTCCACTCGTGCTCGTACAACAGCGCCCGCGCCGACTACAAGAACTGCTGATGCGGCGGGAGGGGGCCGCACCGTCGTGGTGCGGCCCCCTCCCGCGCCGGGACTCACGGGCCGCCACGGGATCGTCCCGGACGTGCGGCGGCACCAGGCGGTCCAGCGGTGCCGGCCGGTCGCCGGTCCAGGCTGAGGGACCGCAGGGTCTCCGCCCGGCGGACCCGCTCGGCCAGGGCTCGGTCCAGCAGCGGCACCGTACGGGCCGGGCAGGGCTCGTCGCGCAGCTCGGCGGCCAGGACACGGTCCAGGCGGAACCCGCGGCCCGCCCGGCGGCTGCGGCACCAGCCGATCAGGTACCAGGACCCCGAGGCGGTCAGCAGCCCACCCGGCTCGACCTCGCGCTCGCTCTCCTGCCCCGCCGCGTCGGCGTACCGGATCCACACGACGCGTTGCAGCGCCACCGCCCGCTCGACGATCGGCAGGACGCCGGGCGTGGTGCGGGCGGGCAGCACGTGGATGCGCTCGGTCAGGGCGCGCACCTCCTCCGCGGCGGACTCGCTCAGCGCGGCGGCCAGCTTGCGCATCGCGGTCGGGCCGGCCGCCGAGAACGGTGTCGTCTGCTCGGCCCCGGCCAGCGCCGCCGCCACCGCCAGCGCCTCCGCCGCGGTGAGGTTGATGGGCGGCAGGGCGGTGTCACGGTCGATGAACCAGCCCCCGTGCCGGCCCGCCTCCACGCGCACCGGCACCCCCGCCTCCATCAGCGCCTGCAGGTCGCGCTGCACGGTACGTCGCGACACGCCGTACCGGCCGGCCAGCCACTCCACGGTACGCGGTCGGGGCGCGGCGGCCCGCAGCTCGTCGACCAGGGCGTAGAGGCGTTCGGTACGGTTCATCGCGTCATCAGGCTAGGCCAGGCACCGGCGGACGAACTCCTCCTGGGCGGCCAGCTCCCGCCGGGCCAGCGCCGTGGGGTGCAGCGTGAACCCGTGCCAGCCCTCCTCGGCCACCACCAGCTCGGCCGCGTTGTCGGCCGCGGACCAGCGGGCCGCCATGAACAGGGTGTCGTCGAGCACGGGATCGGCCGTTCCCACGGTGAACCGCGCGGGCGGCAGACCGCGCAGGTCAGCGTAGAGAGGGGAGATGTCGGGATCAAGGCGTTCGTCGGGCGACAGTCCCGGAAGATACTTGCTCCGGAACCATTCCAGGGTCGGCCTGTTGATCAGCCGGTTCCGGTCGCCCGATGCGCGGCTGCTCGGTGTGCCGTGGCCCAGGTCGTAGCCGCCGAAGGAGAGCTGCGCGGCCAGGAACGCCTCGGCGGGCGCCACGGCATGCCGGTCACGCAGCCGCAGGAGCGTGGTGACGGCCAGCCGCGCCCCGGCGGACTCGCCGCCGATGAGCAGCCGCTCCGTGCCGAACTCGGAGGCCGCGTTGGCCAGCAGCCAGAGCGCCGCCTGCTCGGCGTCGTCGTTCCCGGCAGGGTAGGGGTGCTCGGGCGCGAGCCGGTACTCGACGCTGAGCACTGCGACGCCGCAGCCGGCGGCCAGGTCGCGCAGGCGGGGGTCCTGCCCGTCCGCCGAGCCGAACACCCCGCCGCCGCCGTGGAAGTGCAGGAACACCCCCTCCGGCGCCCGCCCGTCCGGCGGGAGAAAGGCCCGGAGCCGGAGCCGGCCACCGCCGGACGTGGTCACGGTGCGCCAGCTCGCCTCGGGAACCGGCGCCAGGGTGGGGAATCCGCCGCCGCCCGCGCGCTGGAACTCACGAGCGGCCCCGGGGTCGTCCTGGACGTGCAGCGGCACGAGGGAGTCGAGCAGCTTCTCCATGTGGTCGTTGACGGCTCGGGTCTCGGCCAGCTCGTCCGGGTCGAGGCCGATCAGGTACGGGGTCGGTACGTTCATGCGCCCATCGTGTCCCCGTGCCGCGACACCGTTGTGTCACCGTTGCCGAGTGGTGTGGCTCACACTGCTGAGCGCCACGAACCGGCCGGGGCGGCGAGCATCATGCGCGGATGCAGCGCGGCCGCCCGCCGCCGCGGGATGCCGCCGGCGAGGGCGGCGCTGGTGAGGGCGGCGCTGAGCCAGGCGGAGTCGACGGGTTCGTCGTCGTCCCGGCGAAGCAGCGGCTCCGCTCCGGACCGTCCCGGGTACAGCTCCCGCAGCAGCCGGCACGCCAGCGGAGGCAGCGGGAAGGCGGCGAGGTCGTCGCGTCCGGCGCGCACCACGACGACCGCGGCCCGCTCGCCCCCCTCGACGCCGGCCACGGTGCGAAGGTCCTGCGCGGTCACCCCGGCCAGCGCCTCCACGGGCGCGCCCGTCGC
>NZ_JBEXDT010000200.1:0-4540 GCF_040605905.1 Nonomuraea sp. NPDC005501
TCGGGGGCACGGTCACCCCCGACACCTACCGCGTCGCCGGCGACGGGTCGGTCACACGCACCGTCGCCGACAAACCGGCCCGCCTCGACCGGCGCTGGCCCGCGGCAACGGCCTGCCCCGCCGCCGGGTGGCCGAGGTGCTGCGGGAGGTGGGGCTGGAGGACGTGGCGCGCCGCCGCGTCGGCGGGTTCTCCCTAGGCATGCGGCAGCGGCTCGGCATCGCCGCCGCCCTGCTGGGCGACCCGCCCGTGCTGCTGTTCGACGAGCCGGTCAACGGCCTCGACCCCGAGGGCGTGCGCTGGGTACGCGGCCTGTTCCGGCGGCTGGCCGACGAGGGCCGCACCGTCCTCGTCTCCAGCCACCTGATGAGCGAGATGGAGAACACCGCCGACCGCCTCGTCGTCATCGGCCGGGGGGAACTGATCGCCGAGGAGAGCCTGGCCGAGTTCGCGGCGCGCGGCGCCCGCGACCGCGTCACCGTGCGCACCCCGGACCCCGCCCGGCTCGCCGCCGTACTGACCCGTGAGGGCGCCACCCTCCTGCCGGGCGCGGACGTGCTCACGGTGACGGGGATGGGTGCCGCGCGGGTCGGCGAGCTCGCCCACCGGGACGGGATCGTGCTCCACGAGCTGGTCCCGCGCGCCGCGTCGCTGGAGGAGGCGTTCATGGAGCTGACCGCGGGCCACGCCGAGTACCTCGCCGGTGACCGCCGATGACCTCCGGAGCCTCCGGCGCGCCGCGTGCCCGCCTCCGTGACCTGCTCGCGTCGGAGTGGATCAAGCTGTGGTCGCTGCGGTCCACCCGCTGGGTCCTCGGGCTCGGCACGCTGGCCGTCATCGGGCTGGCCGCGCAGTCGAGCCTTGAGACGTACGACGCGTGGCCGGCCTTCACCCCGATGGAGAAGGCCATGTTCAACCCGATGACCGAGGCCTTCAGCGGCCTGGCCGGGGTCATGGTGATGATCGGCGCGGGTGCCGTGGGCGCCCTGACGATCGCCGGGGAGTACGCCTCCGGCCTGATCCGCGGCACGTTCACCGCGGTCCCGGCCCGCCACCGCGTGGTCGTGGCCAAGGTGGCCGTCACGGCGGGCGTCATGCTCGCCACCGGCGCGGTCGCGGTGACGGCCGCGTTCGGCGTGAGCCAGGCCATCCTGTCCGGCCGGGGCGTCGCCGCCGCGCTCGGCGATCCCGGCGTCGCCCGCGTCCTCACCGCGAACGCGCTGCTCGCGCCCGTGTCGGCGCTGGTCGGCATGGGCATCGGCGCGCTGCTGCGGCACACCGCGGCGACCGTCGTCACGGTCTGCGCCGTGCTGGTCGTCCTGCCGACGTTCTTCAAGCCGACCGTGCACCAGTGGGCCAACGACCTGTACGCCCTGTTCCCCTTCTACGTCTGGCGTACCTGCCTGTCGCTGGTGGCGCCCCGCGACAGCCCCGCCCTGCCCACGGTCACGGGCTCGTGGCTCGTCTTCGCGCTGTGGCCGCTGGTGGCGGCGGCCGTGACCCTGCTCGTCGTCCACCGCCGGGACGTCTGAACGCCCCCCGACCCTCAACCGATCGCCCTTCGACGAGACCCTCCGACGAGAGAGAGACCATGCGACAGCACCACGCCCAGAAGCCCGCCCGTCGTGCCCGCCGGCCGCGCCTGACGGCGGCCGTCCCCCTGGCGGTGGCGGCCTGCGTCATGACAGCCTGCGTCGTGACCGCCGCCGCACCGGCGGCACCCGCCCTCGCCGCCCCCGTTCCCGCGGCCGCCCCAGCGGCCGGGCCCGTCTCGGCCGTGCGCCTCGAACTGCCCCGGCCGACCGGCCCGTACGCGGTCGGCCGCGACACGCTGCACCTCGTGGACGAGGACCGCAAGGACCCCTGGGTGCCGCAGGACGGCCCGCGGCAGCTCATGGTGTCGATGTACTACCCCGCCCGGTCCGACGCCGGCCCCTCCGCGCCGTACATGAGCGTGGCGGAGGCCGAGTCGCTGCTGCGGCGCAAGGCCCCCGGCGTCTCCATCCCGCCCGAGACGGTCAGCGCCACCCGCACCCACGCCCACACCGGCGCCGCCCCGAAGCACGGCCGGTTCCCGCTGGTGGTGCTCTCCCCGGGCCTCGGGCTGCCACGCGCCAGCCTCACCTTCCTGGCCGAGGAGCTGGCCTCCCGCGGGTACGTCGTCGCGCTGGTGGACCACGCCTACGAGTCCTCCGGCACGACGTTCCCCGACGGGCGTACCCTCACCTGCGCCCCGCTCTGCGACCAGCCCAAACCGCCGGAGGGCGGGCAGGCGACCATCACGAAGAGCCGCACCCGGGACGTCTCCTTCGTCATCGACGAGCTGACCGGCCGGCGGCCGGCGTGGAAGAAGGCCGCGATGATCGCCCCCGGGCGGATCGGCATGGCCGGGCACTCGCTCGGCGGCGACGCGAGCGCGGCCACCATGGCGGCCGACAAGCGCGTGCGGGCCGGGGTGAACCTGGACGGCACCTTCCACCCCGCGGTCCCCGCCGGCGCCCTCGGCGGCCGGCCCTTCCTGCTGATGGGCAGCCAGGACGACCACGTTCCCGGCAAGGACGACACCTGGGACGCGAGCTGGCCCCACATGGAGGGCTGGAGGCGCTGGCTCACGGTCGCCCACACCGACCACACCGCCTTCACCGACCTGGCCCTCCTGCAGCAGGCGGCCGGCACGTCCGCGCCCGGCGCCCTGTCCCCGCAGCGCTCCCTGCAGATCACCCGGGCCTACGTCGGCGCCTTCTTCGACCTGCACCTGAAGGGCAGGAAGCAGCCGCTGCTCGACGGGCCTGCCGGCGCCGACCCGGAGGTCGCCTTCCACACCCCCTGACCTCACCGGACGGCTCCGGCCACTCAGCCGGCATGCTCGGCCGCCCACGCGCCGAGGCCCTCCTCCGTGAGGACGTGGTCGAGCGCGGTCGCCGCCGCCCCGTGCAGCGCGCCGTCCCCTCCGAGGGCGGCGGCCACCACGGGCGGCGGCTCCGCGCGTCGGAACCGCATCAGCCCGTCGGCCAGAGCCGCCGCGAACTCCTCCTCGGCGGCGGCCCGCAGCGGCTCGGCGAACCCGCCGAGCGTGACGATGCCCGGGTCGAACGCGTTGATCAGCCCGGCGAGGCCCCGCCCGAACCCGCCCGCCGCGCGGCCCACCGCCGACCGCACCGCCGCGTCGTGCTCCGCTCTGGCCAGGGCCGCCTGGGCGTAGCTGCGGGGGTCGCCGGGCGGCGGCTCTCCCAGGTGGCGGGCGATGGCCCGGCCGTCGACCGCGAGGTCCCAGCAGCCCAGGGCTCCGCAGGGGCAGCGCAGCGCGGGGTCGCCGAGCGGCAGGTGGCCGAACTCGCCGCCGGCTCCGGTCGCCCCCTGGACCGGCAGGCCGTCCACGACCAGGGTCCCGCCCACGCCGACCTCGATCGTGACGTGCAGCGCCGTGCCCGCCCCGGCGGCGGCGCCGTAACGCGCCTCGGCGGCGCCCGCGAGCGTCGCGTCGTTGCCGACCAGCAGCGGCAGGCCCGGTACGGGTGCCAGCGCGGTGAGGTCCACCGCGTCCCAGCCCAGCGTCGCCGACTGCACGACCCCGCCGTCGCGCACGGTCGCGGCGACCGCCACGGCGACGGCACGGACGCGGTCACCCAGCCGGGCGTGGACCCGGCCCACCGCCTCGGCGATCGTGCCGATCACGCGGTCCGGATCGCGGCTCCCGTGCCTGCCCTCCTCGGCGACGCGCGGCGTGCCGTCGAGCTCCGCGACCGCGCACCGCCAGTCCTCCTGACGGAGGTCCACGGCGATGACGACCGGGCCGTCCGGGTGCGGATGGAGCACGGTCGTCGGACGGCCCCGCCCGGAGGCGGCGGCCGGGCTCTCAGCGAGCAACGCCAGGTCGCGCAGCCGGGCGGTGATCTCGGTGGCCGATCCGGTGGACAGGCCGAGCCGCCGGGCCACGACCGCCCGGGTGACGCCCGGCCCCCGGCGCATCTCGTCCAGCACGGCCAGCGCGCCACGCCACCGGGCGTCCCGTGCTCGTACGGAGGGGGCGCGGACGGGCCGGCCACGACCGGCGGGGCTTGCCATGGGCGGTGGTGCCTCCTTTATCCTCGTTGGACGAGTTTAACGTGAGGAGACCCCGTGCGGCGACGGCGACCGGATCCCGGCCCACTCCGAACAGCATGCCCTGACGGCACCCCACCGGGCCCCGGCACCGCCCCGGCGGACCGATGACCGGCTTCTGGGACGACACAGACCTCCCGGACGAACAGCGGCTTCCCGCCGGGCAACCGCCCACCGGCCGGCCGGACGTGGCTCACCCGGGCGCGGGCCGGGCGGACATCGGTGGAGCGGACACCCGGCGGACCGTGCGGCAGGTCGCGCTGGCGCAGGTGGCACTCGGGTTCACCATCAACAGTCTCGGCGCGTGCCTGGTGCTGCTGGCGCGCGACCTGGACACGCCCGCCGGGGAGCTGGCGTGGCTGTCGTCGTCGTTCGGGGCGGGTCTGCTCGTCGTGGGGGCCGCCGGGCGGTGGGCGCTCAGGCGGGGGCCGCAGCGGGCGC
>NZ_JBEXDT010000201.1:0-4267 GCF_040605905.1 Nonomuraea sp. NPDC005501
GGCCGCCACCACGGCGACGATCGCGGCCGCCACCGCCACCGGCGCCCACCACCCGCCGCCGGACCACCTCGCGTGCGGCGCGGGCAGCACGCGCGGCGTCCCGTCGTCCCGCACGGTCTCGGCCCTGGCCGCCAGCGCGTCCCTCAGCCGCTCCTCGATGCCGGTCATGCCTTGTCCCCCCGTTCTCCCAGTTCGCGCTTGAGCCGGTCCAGGGCCCTGGAGGCGGTGGACCGTACGGTGCTCTGCCGGACGCGCGTCGCCCGCGCGATGTCGGCGTCGGACAGATCGAGGTAGTAACGCAGCACGAGGATCTCGCGCTGCCGCCTGGGCAGCCGGCCCAGTGCGGCGAGCATCTCCTGCCGCGCCTCCCCGAGCAGCGCGGCCGTCTCCGCGGAGCCCACCGGCTCGTCCCTCCGTCCCGGCACCACCCCGGCGGCGACGCCGCGCCGGCGCAGGACCGAGCGGGAGGCGTTGAGCACGCAGACGCGCACGTACGCCAGGTTCAGCGCCTCGGGGCGCTTGCCGTGCAGCCTGGAGAAGACGTCCTGGACGACGTCCTCGGCGCTCTCCCGGTCGCCGACGAGCAGCACGGCCAGGCGCACCAGGGCGAGCCAGTGCTCGCGATACAGGCTCGCCAGCACCGCCTCGGCGCCCGGCGGGGCGAGTGCGCGCGCGGCTGTCTCAGTGTTCATGACCTAAGAACGCGCGTCGCCCCCGATCCGCTGCGTCGCCGCCGTCCTCGGGTGCGCCTCAGGGGACAGGCATGCGCCTCAGGACCGTCTCCGCCTCCGCCATGATCCGCCCGATCAGCTCCTCGCACGAGGGCAGGTCGCCGATCACGCCCACCACCTGGCCCGAGGCCATCACCCCGAGGTCGCCGCGCCCCTCCACCATGGCCGCCCGCAGCAGCACCGGCGTGTTCGCCGCCTGGAGCACCTGTGCCCAGGTCAGGTCGCGGCCGTGCCGCATGCGCCGCCCCTCCCGGACCATCGCGGCCCACGGCAGCCCGGACAGCCTCCTGAACCGCGCAGCGTTGACCACCGCGCGCAGCAGCCGCGAGCGCTCCAGCGACTCCACGAACGGCGTGCGCAGCACCCGGTGCGGCACGCCGTCCACCTTGGTGGTGACGAGCGTGTCGGCCGCCTCCAGGTAGAGCCGCTTCACCTGGTCCGGCACCGGGGAGTCGCCGGTCAGCAGGAACCGCGTCCCCATGGCGATCCCGCACGCCCCGTACGCCAGCGCCGCCACCAGCCCGCGCCCGTCGAAGAAGCCCCCGGCGGCCACCACCGGGATGTCCACGGCGTCCACCACCTGCGGCAGCAGCAGCGTGGTGGCCAGTGGCCCGGTGTGCCCGCCGCCCTCGCCCCCCTGCACGATCACCGCGTCGGCGCCCCAGGCGGCCACCTTCTCCGCGTGCCGCCGCGCCCCCACCGAGGGCATCGTGACCACGCCCGCGTCCTTCAGCCGGGCGATAAGCTCCCTGCGCGGCGCGAGCGCGAACGAGGCCACCCGCACCCCCTCGCGGATCATCACCTCGACCCGCTCGGCGGCGTCGTCGGCGTCGGAGCGGATGTTCACGCCGAACGGGGCGTCGGTGCGCTCCTTGACGGCCCGGACCGCCGCGGTCATCTCGGCCACCGACATCGTGGCCGCCGCGATGATCCCCAGGCCGCCCGCGCGGGAGGTGGCCGCGGCCAGCCGGGCGCCCGCCACGTACCCCATGCCGGTCTGCACGATCGGATGGCGGCAGCCGACGAGGTCGGTCAGCGCGGTCCTCACCTGGCGGCCCCCGTGCGCGGCCCCGGAACCTCGCGATGGCGCAGCCCGCGCGGGTCCAGCACCTCGTCCAGCAGCCCCAGCTCCTCGCCGGTCGGCTCCCTGGTCTCGGGCACGCCGGCGGGCACGTCCAGCTCGAACCCCGTGGCCGCCACCACCTCCTGCACACTCACCCCGGGATGCGTGGAGACCAGCCGCATCGTGCCGCCCGGCCCGCCGAGGTCCAGCACGGCCAGGTCCGTCACCACCCGGCGCAGCTCGTACGCGCCCCTGTCGGTGCCGACGCCGCTGACCACGTCCACCTCCGGCACGAACACCCGGGGGGAGTGGCGCGGGATCCAGTAGCTCGTCGGGTCGCAGCGCGTGTTGCCCGGAGCGCCGCGCACGCCGAGCAGCTGCGCCTTCGGCATGCTCCAGTCGCCGATGCAGGAGATGTTCGAGTTGCCGTGCCGGTCGATCTGGCTCGCGCCCAGCATCACGTGGCGCCGGCCGTTCAGCACCAGCCACAGGTGGTCGCGGAACGGCAGCCACCCCTCGACCACCTCCGGCGCCTCGCCCAGCGCGGGCACGTCGCCGGTGAGCAGGCAGACGCCGTCGTGCGTCAGCAGGTCCGGCTCGAACGTCAGCCGCGCCAGGCGCGCCCCCAGCACCGTGACGGCCCCGCCGATGCCGGCCGCGAGAATCTCGCCGTCGCCCCTGAACGCCTCGGCGCACGCCACCACGCACACATCAGCCCTGCTCGCCACGGGCGTACTCCTCCCAGGGGGTCTCCACGTAACGCCGTTGCGCCTCCTCGTCGCGCCCGTAGTCGGGCTCGCACGCGGTGAAGCCCGCCCCGCCCGGCGCGTCCACCACCCCGGTCACCATCGACCTGCTGACCAGCAGCGACTGCACCGGTCCCTCCTGTAGCAGGTCCGCGGTGTCCACCAGCCGCTCGCACGACACGTAGGCGCTCGTCGCCGCCTTGACGTACAGGTCGTCGAAGTACGGGTCCGGGCCGAGGTACTGGGCGTTGCCGCGCCGGTCGGCCCGGTTCAGGTGGACCAGCGCGGCGTCCAGGGTGAGCGCGGGCACGGCCACCAGCTCCTCCCCGTCGCCGTGCTCGTCGTCGTAAGGGGATCGGATGGTCCGCAGGTGCGGGTTGACCCGCATCACGTCGGAGCCCAGCCCCGCCCGGGTCGGCAGGAACGGCAGCCGGTGCGCCGCCGCCAGCAGCCCGAACATGAACATGCCCTCGTCGTACTCGGTGAACGCGACGGACCCGCTCTGACGGGCCCTGCGGAAGTGGGGTTCGAGCGGGACGGAGTCGAGCGTCACGAACGGGGCGACGACCCTGCGCGCCTTGCCCGCGGCGCACAGCATGCCCACGTCCGGCCCGCCGTACGAGACGATCGTGAGGTCGCGCAGCCGGGAGCGGAGCAGGCCGCGGACCAGGGCCATCGGCTTGCGCCGCGACCCCCACCCGCCGATCCCGATCGTCATCCCGCTCTCCAGCCGGCCGACGACCTCCTCGACGCTCATGACCTTGCTTCTGGCCGCGCCGCCGCTCATGAGCCCTCCATGAAGCGCTGGCGGTGCTCGTCGCCCTTGCCGACGAGGTTCAGCTCGAAGGTGAAGCCCTGCTCGAACCGGTAGCTCCGCCTGACGTCCACGGGGTCGATGCCGTTCAGCGACTCCTTCGCCAGCCGGATCACGTACGGGTCCTTGGCGGCGATCCGCCCGGCCACCTCCAGCGCGGCCTCCCGCAGCGCCTCGTGCGGCACCACGTCCAGCACCGAGCCGAACGACAGCAGCTCGGCGGCCGTCACGTTGCGGCACGTGTAGACCATGGCCCGCATGAGGTGCGGCGGGACGAGCCGGGACAGGTGCGTCGCCGCCCCGAGCGCCCCGCGGTCCACCTCGGGCAGCCCGAAGTAGGCGTCGTCGGAGGCCACGACGACGTCCGCGTTGCCGGCCAGCCCGATGCCGCCGCCCAGGCAGAACCCGTGGACCGCGGCCACCACCGGCACGGCGCAGTCGTAGACGGCGGCGAAGGCGGCGTGGCAGCCCCGGTTCGCCCCGACGAGCGCCCGATGGCCGTCGGCGGACTGCATCTCCTTGATGTCCACGCCCGCGTTGAACCCGCGCCCCTCGGCGCGCAGCACCACGACCCGGGTGGCGGGATCCTGCCCCGCCTGCTGGAGGGAGTCCGCCAGGTCGTGCCAGTGCCGGACGGCGAGGGCGTTGACCGGCGGGACCTCCATGACGACCTCGGCGATCGGGCCGGCGCGCAGCGTGATTCCCATCCCGCTCCCAGGGTGTGTACGCTTGCTTTGTCCTAGCGCTTGCTTGGTACGGTAGCACTCGTGACGGTGACTTACGACTACGCGGGCAAGGTCGTCCTCGTGACGGGAGGGACCAAGGGGATCGGCGCCGGCATCGCCCGCGCGTTCCTGGAGGCGGGCGCCACGGTCGTGGCGTGCGCCCGCACCCCGCCGCCCTCCCTCGGCCG
>NZ_JBEXDT010000202.1:0-3662 GCF_040605905.1 Nonomuraea sp. NPDC005501
GGCCGGTGCCGGGCACGGCGCTCGGGCGGCCGTGCGGTCCGCTGCCGGACGGGGTCCGCGAACCGCCGCCGGACGGAGTGCGCGAACCGCCGCGCGGCAGGCCGCCGGACGGGTCGCGGGAGCCGCGGGCCACGGCGCCGGACAGGTCGCGGGAATGGTCGCGCAGGTGGTCCTCCGACGCCAGCGGCCAGGGGGCGGCTCGGCTGTCGGTGGTCAGCGGCAGGATCGGCTGCGGTCCCGGCCGTGCGCCGGTGGCGGGGTGCGGCCCCGGCGGGTCGCCGAACAGGGCCGCGGCGTCCAGGCGCTCGTCGGTGCCGGCGGCCTCCAGCCGCCTCGCCAGACCGGAGCGGCCCGCGCCCTCCCCGGCCTCGCCCGCCGCCGGAACCCCGGACCCGGCGGGACCGGCGGGACCGGCGGGGCCGTGGGGACCCGCGGCGGGCGGCCGGAGCGGTCCCGAGGCCGCACCGAAGGCGTCGAAGGCGTCGAAGCCGCCGGCCGGGGCCGGCGACGGGAGCTGGTCGGTGCGGTGCGCCCCGGACGGGCTCGACAGCGGGTCGTATCCCGCCGCGTACGGCCCCGCGGCGTCACCCAGGCCCGGGTCGTACGGCACGCGCACCGGCCCCGACGGCGTCTCGACGATCCGCGACGGCATCGGCCCGGACGGCGGGTCGAGCGGCGGCAGCAGCCCGGCCGGCGTCGGGTCGGCCGGCGTGGGCAGGGGCGAGGGTGTCTCCGGGTTGCGCGGCCGGGTGGAGCCGTGGGCCAGCAGGATGCGTTCGAGCACGTCGCCGACCTGCGCCGCGGTGAGGCGTTCGGCCGGGTCCTTGCGCAGCAGCCCCTCGATGACGGGCAGCAGCGCACCCGCGCGCTGCGGCCGGATCGGGTCCTGCGTCAGCACCGCGCCGAGCACCGCGATCGCGTCCGGCCCCTCGTACGGGGGACGCCCCTCGACGGCCGCGTACAGCGTCGCGCCGAACGACCACAGGTCGGCGGCGGCCGTGATGGGCTGCCCCGACAGCCGCTCCGGCGGCAGATACGCGGGCGAGCCCATGAGCAGCCCGGTCTGGGTGATCGTGACGTCGCCCTCGATGGCGGCGATGCCGAAGTCGGTGAGCACCACCCGGTCGGCGGTGAGCAGCACGTTGCCCGGCTTGACGTCGCGGTGCAGGATCCCGGCGGCGTGGGCGTGACGCAGCGCGTCGAGCACCCGGATGCCGATCTCGGCCGCCTGCACCACCGGCAGCGGGCCGCTCTGCCGTACGGCCTGCTCCAGCGACCAGGCGCGGAACAGCTCCATGACGATCCAGGGCCGGCCGCCCTCCTCCACCACGTCGTGGACGGTCACGATGCCGGGGTGCGTCAGCCGCGCGGCCGAGCGGGCCTCGCGCAGCATCCGCCGGTGCGCCACCTGCGTGCCCGCGTTGTCCAGCCCGAACGGCAGGATCAGCTCCTTGACCGCCACGTCCCGGTCGAGCAGGACGTCGTGGGCCTGCCACACCATCCCCATGCCGCCCCGGCCCACCGGCGACATCAGCCTGTAGCGCCGGCCGATCAAGCGACCCTGACTCCGCGACACGTCCCCCTGTGTGCCGGGCCCGCCGAGCAACCGGTCGGCTGCCATCTCCGCCCCCATCTTCCGCCCCATCGGTCACATTCGTCGCGCCGCGATTCCAGGTTATGAGGTTCGACACGATATAGGGACGTGATTCCGGAACGGAAGCAGCCATGAAGTGCTGACAAATGGCATTACATGCGGAAATATCACTGATCAAATGGATCAAGTGCTGAATCTGCGAGGGCGAGCAACGCGCTCGTGAACGCCTCCGCCGGCGGGCTGACCAGCCCCGCGCCGACCTGTCCGGTGCCCGCCACCCGCCCGGCGATGCCGGTGTTGACGACCGGCAGCAGCCCGGTCCGCGCCACCAGCGTCACGTCGATCCCGACCGGCGTCCCCCGGAAGCCGAGCGCCGGGATCTGGTACGCGGGGTGCTCGGCCAGCGTGATCTCGTACATGCCCCGGGTGGCCGCCACCGCGTCCGCCACCTCGCCGCCCACGAACCGCACGATGGCCGGGGCCGCCGCCATCGCGAACCCGCCCAGGCCCGACGTCTCCGTGATCGTGGAGTCGCCGATGTCGGGGTTCGCGTCCGCCGGTCCGTACGCGCCGAGGTAGAGGCCGTCGGGCACCCCCGCCGGGCCCGTGAACCACCGGTCGCCCAGTCCCGACACCTGCACCCCGAAGTCGGTGCCGTTGCGGGCCATCGCCACGACCAGCGACGACCCCGGCACGTCGCGGGCCGCGTCCGTGGCGACCTTGGCGGCGGCCATGGCGGCGTTCAGGAAGAAGTGGTCGTTGCCCCCGACGAACCGCAGCACCTCGGCGGCGTGCCCCGGCGCCGCGTCCACCACGAACGGCGCCAGCTCCCGCAGCAGCAGCGACGTGGCCGCGCGGTTGCGGTTGTGCAGCTCGTCGCCCATCTGCAGCGCCTGCCCGATCAGCGCACGCAGATCGACGGGCCCGGCCAGCTCGACCGCCGCCGACAGGACCGGCCCCAGCACGTGGTCCATCCAGCCGAGCCGGTCGAGCACCTCCGGGCCGTACGCGCCGTAGCGCAGCACCCGGCCGAGCCCCTCGTTCAGGGAGCAGTACGCGACGCCGCCGTGGACGTCGTCCCGCACCTCGAACATCCACATCGACGGGCTCACCACGCCGGCCATCGGCCCGACGGTCCGGTGGCGGTGGCAGGGCTCCAGCCGTACCTTGCCCGACTCCAGCCGGGCGCGGGCGTCGTGCTCGTCGTGGGCGTACCCCTCCAGCAGCATCGCGCCGATCAGGGCGCCGCGCATCGGGCCGGACGCCCGCTCCCAGTCCAGGGGCGGTCCCGCGTGCAGGAACATCGGCTGCGGCAGGTCCAGCACCTCCGAGGCGCGCCGCACGCTCACCAGCAGCGGCCGGGCCGAGGTCAGCCGGGAGACGGCGCGCTCGTTGGCGGCGGGCCGGCGCGGGTCGGCGAGCACCCGCGCCAGCGCGCCGGCGGTGCCGGGCAGCGGGGGCCGCCAGTCCACGGGCGTGGTGGTCACGGCCTGCGCGTCCAGGGCCTCGCGCAGCAGGCTCGCGCCGGCCGTGATCACGTGGGGCGGGCCGGAGAGCAGCGTCATCGGAGGTCCCTCGCGTACCGTGCGGCCTGGGCGTTGGAGACGAACACGGACGCGCCCGCGTCGCGGAACGCGGCCGCCTGCCGGTGCAGGTTCTGCGGGTCGCCCTCCGTGCCGACGAGCGCGACGACGACGGCGGAGGCGGGGCAGCGGGCGACGGCCGGCGCCAGCGACGCGGCCGGGTCGGGGTCCGAGCCGTGGCCGAGGACGACGTCCAGGAGCGCCACGTCGCCCGGGCGCACGCGGGCGAGCGCCTCCAGCCGCAGCGCCGGGTCGATCATGGGGTGGGGGCGGCCCCGGGTGTAGGCGTCGTCACCGAAGTCGGTGAACTCCCCCCGGCCCGCGCTCGGACCGTCCTGCGGCCCTCCGTCCCGGGGTGGGCCGCCCGCGATGGCGGCGGCCTCCGCGCAGAGGGTGCCGCCCGCGTACAGTCCCCTGACCACACGTGAGCCGGGAGCCGGGCGGGCGGGCGCGGGCCACGACGGCCAGGCTGGCACGGGCCTGCC
>NZ_JBEXDT010000203.1:0-3576 GCF_040605905.1 Nonomuraea sp. NPDC005501
CGCGTGCCGGCGGCGGCCCGGCCCCAGAAGGCGTCGACGCCGGCGAGCGCGTCGCGGATGAGCGCCCCCTGCGAGTCGTCGCCCACGAGGTCGGCGAACGCCACCGACAGGCCGAGGGCGGCGCAGCCGAGCGCCACGCCGGCGCCGGTGTTGCCGATCCGCTCCTGGATGGGCGGCACCCCGTAGGTGTCGGCGTACGGCAGGGGCAGCTCGGGGACGTAGACCGTGGCGTCGACGCCCGACCCGCCCAGCACGAGCACGTCATGGGGCTTGCCCGGGGTCTTCCCCCGCGGGGACATCACCGGCTGACCCGGGGGCCGGAGCCGGTGGAGCCGCGCACGACGAGCTCCGGGCGGAAGATCAGCTCGACGTGCTTGGCCGGCGCGCCGTTCACCTCTTCGAGCAGCGTCTGCACGGCGGCGGACGCCATCGCGCCGATGGGCTTGCGCACGGTCGTGAGCGGCGGGTCGGTGAACGCGATGAGCGGCGAGTCGTCGAAGCCGACCACCGACACCTCCCCCGGCACGGCCAGTCCCTTCTCGCGGCAGGCGCGGATCGCGCCGAGCGCCATGAGGTCGCTGGCGCACACGATGCCGGTGCAGCCGCGGGCGAGCAGCTGGGTGGCCGCGGCCTGGCCGCCCTCGACGGAGAACAGCGAGTCGGCGATGAGGTCGTCGACGCCGGTGACACCGAGGAGCTGGGCCATGGCCTGACGGAATCCCTCGATCTTCCGGATGACGGGGACGAACCGGCGCGGCCCGAGGGCCAGCCCGATCCGCTCGTGCCCGAGGTCGACGAGGTGCTGCACGGCCAGGCGCACGGCCAGCCGGTCGTCGGGCGAGATGAACGGGGCCTCGATGCGCTCGCTGTAGCCGTCGACGAGCACGATCGGCAGCCCGCGGTCGGTGAGCCGGGTGTAGCGGTCCATGCGGGCGGTGGTGTCGGCGTGCAGGCCGGACACGAACACGATGCCGCTCACGCCCCGGTCCACCAGCAACTCGGTGAACTCGTCCTCGGGCGCCCCGCCGGGCAGCTGCGTGCACAGCACGGGCGTGTAGCCGTGCTGGGTGAGCGCCTTCTCCACGGCCTGGGCGAACGCGGGGAAGATCGGATTGTCGAGCTCGGGGGTGACCAGGCCGACCAGGCCGTTGCTGCGCTGCCGCAGCCGCGGCGGGCGCTCGTAGCCCATGAGGTCGAGCGCGGTCATCACGGCCTGGCGGGTGGCGGCCGAGACGCCCGGCTTGCCGTTGAGCACCCGGCTGACCGTGGCCTCGCTCACCCCGGCTTGGGCGGCGATGTCGGCGAGGCGGGCGTGACCGTTCATGGCCTTCACTTTACCTCTGTCCGGCCCCCACCCTGAAAGCGTTTCCGCAAATTTCCGCAAGCACTTCCAGACTTTCGAGCGATCCCGCATATGCGGACGACCAGGGGCTCCAGGTTCTATGGACCGAAACACAGCCTGGAATCACGTTTGTGAGAGATGTTTCAGATGAAGGGTGGACATCGGGGTTGAGGCGCGATGTACTACCTCTTCCATCAGCCCCGTCACAGGTGACACGTGCGCAAGGTGTGGGCCCATGAGCTCGGTCGTTCTCGACAAAGTGACCAAGGTGTACCCGGGTGACCACCTGGCGGTCGACCGATTGAGCCTGCAGGCGGAAAACGGCGAGTTCCTCGTCCTTCTCGGCCCCTCCGGCTGCGGCAAGTCCACGCTGTTACGCATGATCGCGGGTCTTGAGGAGATCACCCAGGGCGACCTGTGGCTCGACGGCCAGCTCGCCAACCATCTCGCCCCCCGCGAGCGGGACGTCGCCATGGTGTTCCAGAACGGCGCCCTCTACCCCCACCGCACGGTCCGCGGCAACATCTCGTTCCCGCTGGAGATCGCCAAGTCCGACCCGGCGCTCGTCCGCCAGCGCGTCACCGAGCTGTCCAAGGCGCTGCACATCGACGAGACCCTCGACCGCCGCCCCGGCACCCTGTCCGGCGGCCAGCGCCAGCGGGTCGCGATGGGCCGGGCCATCGTCCGCCAGCCCAAGCTGTTCCTCATGGACGAGCCCCTGTCGAACCTCGACGCCGGCATGCGCACCGAGCTGCGCATGGAGATCTCGGCGCTGGTCAGGTCGCTCGGCGTCACCACCATCTACGTCACGCACGACCAGATCGAGGCGCTGACGCTGGCCGACCGCATCGCCATCATGAACCGCGGGGTCCTGCAGGACGTCGGCACCCCCTCGCAGATCTACAACGACCCCGCGACGGCGTTCGTGGCCGCGTTCCTCAACTCCCAGCAGCTCAACCTGCTCGCCGCGACGGTCCGCACCCCGCAGAACGAGTACGTCATGCTCGACTTCGGGCCGCATCGGCTGATCATCCCGTGGAGCGATCCCAGGGCCTACGCCATCTCCCAGCACACCGGCGGCCAGGTGCTGGTCGGCATGCGGCCCGACGGGCTGGCGCCGGTGCCGGAGTCGTACGACGGGCCGTCGTTCTTCGGGCGGGTCCGGGCGCTGGAGTACCACGGCCACGAGTGGCTCGCCTACATCGAGTGCGGCATGCCCGCCGTGCCCGTGCCGGAGCCGCCGGACCCCCGTGCCCGCGCCAAGGGCCGCCCGAACGCCCCGGGGCGGCTCGGCACGCTCGTCAAGCGGATGTTCGGGCAGGAGGAGGAGCGGCAGGAGCACGAGCAGGCCGGCCAGCACCCCGGCAGCGGCGTCCATCGGCGGGCCGACCTCATCGTCCGCGTCGGCGGCCGCCCGGCGTGGCGGGCCGGCGACGCCGCCAAGGTCGCCGTGGACCCCACCCGCCTGATGATCTTCACGTTGGACGGCGCCCGCATCGACCCGCCGCGCCGCTGACCGTCACCCCTTCCCCCCTTCATCCCGCCGATCCGGGGAGTGCCTGAGATGTCGCTCTGGAAGGCCCTCGACGGGGCACGCGTGCTGGACCTGGCACAGCCGATGCGCAAGGGCATGCCGCAGTCCCCGAACCATCCGCCGTTCCGGATGACGCTGGAGCGCAGGCACGGCGACGTCGTACGGCCCGGAGGCGGCTCGGCCGCCAACGAGATCATCGTGACGGGCGGCCACGTCGGCACCCACGTGGACGCGCTCGCGCACGTCTCCCAGGACGGCCTGCTGCACGGCGGGCGGCCCGTGGCCGACGTCATGACGCACGAGGGGTTCGGCGAGCTGGGCATCGACGCGTTCGAGCCGTACGTGGGCCGGTGCGTGCTGCTGGACGTGGCCGCGGTCCACGGGGTGCCGACGCTGCCGGCCGGGTACGAGGTCACGGCCGGCGACCTGGAACGGGCCGCCGACGGGCTGGAGCTCCGCGCGGGCGACGCCCTCCTGATCGGCACCGGCTGGTCACGGCTCTGGCCGTCAGGGCCCGGCGCCGGGCCGCCGGGGTCGCCCGGGCCCGGCGCCGGCCCGTCGGGTACGGACTTCACCGGCGCGCGGGACGGCGCGCCCGGGCCAGGGGTGGAGGCGGCGCGCTGGCTGGCCGCGAGCAGGACATCTCCGAGAACCCGTGGCTGACCTTCGGCGCCAACCCGCAGCCGCCCGAGGTGGCGCC
>NZ_JBEXDT010000204.1:0-3535 GCF_040605905.1 Nonomuraea sp. NPDC005501
GCAGGAGCCGGTGGTGCGCACCGAGGCCGACCTGTTCGACCTGACGCTCGACCAGCTCATCCCGATCCGGTCCGTGGTGCGCGACATGGACAGCGCGTCGACTACACTACGCACAGTAATCGCCGCATCGGAAAGTCCGCCGGCACCGCGAGAGTGTGTTGATTCGGCTATCCCTGCCCGATTCCGGGCAGGATGTTGGCGTGTCGCGTTCCCTGTGCGTAGTGTCCTCGTCTGTGTCCACGACGCTGCACCCCTACGAGGAGCTGATCGCCCACCTCATCCGGACCAGCGGGCTCGGCCCCGGTGAGGCCGCGCGGGTGGTCGCCGACGTGCTGTCGTACTTCTCCGAACCGGTGGAGGCGTTCGTGCGGCGGCGCCACGCCGAGCTGAAGGCCCGGGGCCTCACCAACGACGAGATCTTCCCCAGAGTGGCCGCCGAGCTTCGCGGGCGCCGCGTCGCGGCGCCCGAGCTGTCCCTGCGGCAGTTGCGCCGCATCGTCTACGGCTGACCGGACAGGCCGTTCCCAGAACCACCTGAGAAACAACTGCATCGCCGTCTTCCGAGAAGACGGATGACGACGGATAGGAGATGTCGGATGTGCGGAATCGTCGCGTACGTCGGCCCCAAGGACGCCGCCCCCATCCTGCTGGAGGGCCTGCAACGGCTGGAGTACCGCGGGTACGACTCGGCCGGTGTCGTGGTCTCGAACAAGGGCCTCAAGGTCCGCAAGGTCAAGGGCAGGGTCGCCGACCTGGCCAAGGTCGTGCCGGCCAGGTTCAAGGGCGGGCTCGGCATCGGCCACACCCGGTGGGCCACCCACGGCGTCCCCAGTGACGTCAACGCGCATCCGCACCTGTCCTCCGACGAGCGCGTCGCCGTCGTGCACAACGGCATCATCGAGAACGCCGACGAGCTGCGCGCCAAGCTGGTGGCCGACGGCGCGGAGTTCCTCTCCGAGACCGACACCGAGGTGCTGGCCCACCTGATCGCCCGCACCGTGAAGGAGACCGACTCGCTGGAGGAGGCCGTCCGCAAGGCGCTGAAGAGCGTCGTCGGGACGTACGGCATCGCGGTCATGGACGCCGAGCGGCCGGGAGAGGTGGTCGTGGCCCGCAACGGCAGCCCGATCGTGCTCGGCATCGGCGAGAAGGAGATGTTCGCCGCCTCCGACGTGGCCGCGCTGGTCCGCTACACCCGCCAGGTCGTCCACCTGGAGGACGGCGAGCTGGCCGTCCTCAAGGCCGACGGCTTCCACACCTTCGCCAGCGACGCCCGCGAGACGGCCAAGGAGCCGCTGACCGTCGACTGGGACGCCGGCCACTACGACACCGGCGGCTACGAGCACTACCTGCTCAAGGAGATCTCCGAGCAGCCCGAGACCGTGGCCCGCACCATGAGCGGCCGGCTCGACGAGCGCTTCCACATCGCCCATCTGGGCGGCCTCAACATGGACGCCCGCGAGACCCGCTCCTTCCGCCGCGTCAAGATCATCGGTTGCGGCTCCGCGTACTACTCCGGCCAGATCGGCGCCCAGCTCATCGAGGAGCTGGCCCGCATCCCGGCCGACGCCGAGCCGGCCAGCGAGTTCCGCTACCGCAACCCGGTCGTCGACCCCGACACCCTCTACGTCGCGATCAGCCAGTCGGGCGAGACGTACGACACGCTGGCCGCCGTGCAGGAGCTCAAGCGCAAGGGCGGCCGGGTCATCGGCATCGTCAACGCGGTCGGCAGCGCCATCGCCCGCGAGGTCGACGGCGGCGTCTACCTGCACGCCGGGCCGGAGGTGTCGGTCGCCTCGACGAAGGCGTTCACCTCGACCGCGCTGGCGTTCGCGCTGCTCGCCCTGCACTTCGGGCGCGTCCACGACCTGTCGCCCGCCGACGGCCGCCGCGTCGTCGAGGGGCTGCGCCGCCTCCCGGCCCAGATCGAGGAGATCCTCTCCCAGAGCGACAAGATCGCCGAGCTGGCCCGGAAGTACGCCCCGTACCCGAGCATGATGTTCGTCGGGCGCGTGCGCGGCTACCCCGTCGCCCGCGAGGGCGCCCAGAAGCTCAAGGAGATCTCCTACGTCCACGCCGAGGCGTACCCGGCCAGCGAGCTCAAGCACGGCCCCCTCGCGCTGATCGGGCCGGAGATGCCGACGGTGGCGATCGTGCCCGACGACGAGCTGCTGGACAAGAACCTCACCACGCTCGGCGAGATCCGCGCCCGCGGCGGCCAGGTGCTCATGGTGGGCCACCGCGAGCCCGACGCCAAGCTGGCCGACGACGTGATCGTGGTGCCGAAGAACGAGATCGAGCTCGACCCCATCCTGCTGACGATCCCGCTCCAGCTCCTCGCCTACCACGCCGCCGTGGCTCTGGACCGCGATGTCGACAAGCCTCGCAATCTCGCGAAGAGTGTCACAGTTGAGTAACTTAACGCGGCACTATGGCTACAATCGCACAAAGGTCGTGTTAGCGGCGCATTCTCGACCTAAGATCCGAATGTGGCCGAGTTCGATCCTCACACGCCGAACGTCGCCCGCATGTACGACTACCTGCTCGGCGGCCACGACAACTACGCCGTCGACCGCGAGGCGACCGAGCGGCTGGTAGCGCTGGTCCCGCAGGCCGTGCCGCTGGCGCGGGCCAATCGCGGCTTCCTGCGGCGGGCCGTGCGCCACCTCGCGGGCGCCGGTGTGCGCCAGTTCCTCGACCTCGGCAGCGGGCTGCCCACGCAGGGCAGCGTCCACGAGATCGTTCCGGACGCCAGCGTCGTGTACGTCGACCGCGACCCGGTCGTGGCCGCGCACGCCAGGGCCCTGCTGGGCGAGGGCGACGGAGGCAGGGCGGCCCCGGACCGCCGGGCCGCCTTCCTCCAGGCGGATCTGCTCGACGCGCCCGAGGTGCTGGAGGGCGCCTCGGAGCTGCTGGACCTCGGCCGGCCGGTGGGGATCCTGCTGGTCGGCATCCTGCACTTCCTCCCCGACGCGGACGGGCCGTACGAGACGGTGGCGCGGCTGCGCGAGGCCGTCGCGCCGGGCAGCCACCTGGTGATCACCCATGCCGTCGCCCCAGGAAGGCCGGCGGGTGGCGGAGGCGTCACCCCGATCTCCCGGGGGCGCGGCGCCGACCGGCCGCCGGCCGCCATCCGGCGCTTCTTCGGCGACTTCGCCCTGGTCGAGCCCGGCCTGGTGAACGCGGCGGACTGGCGCCCGGACCGGCCCCGCCTGGCGGGGGAGCCGGGCGGCGGTTCGTATCTCATGGCGGGTGTGGGGTGGAAGCATCCCATAGCCCCTGATGTGTGACGTCTTGTAGTGGTTCGTTAACCTGGTGTAGCGAGATGCTGGCTCGCGGACCGGGGAGGCATGCCATGCGCCGACGGCAGGTGCTCGCACTCGGGCTCGGCCTGGCGGTCTCGGGGCTGGCGAGCGCCGCCGGGTGCGGCGCCGGGCGGGCGCTCGCTTCCACCACTTCGCTATTCGTCAGGATCTTGCCGACAAGTACGGAATGAGCGAGATTACGGACTTCTCCGGACTGGAGAGGTTCTGGT
>NZ_JBEXDT010000205.1:0-3525 GCF_040605905.1 Nonomuraea sp. NPDC005501
CCGCCCGCGACGGCCGTCGCGGGCGGGCCTTCCCCCTTTTCGTGGCCGGGGTTACGCTGTTGACGTGATCGTCAGGTCCGAGACGCTGACGGCCCGGGGCCGGCGCACCAGGGCCGCGCTCGTGCGGGCCGGCCGCGAGGCGTTCGACGAGCAGGGGTACGAGGCCGTGCGCGTCGACGACGTGTGCGCCAGGGCCGGCGTCTCGCACGGCACCTTCTACACGTACTTCGGGTCCAAGGAGGACCTCTTCCGCGAGGTGGCCGGCGCCGTCGTGGGCGAGATGTTCGCGGCCAGCGTGGTGGGCCCGGCGGCGCCCGGCGACCCGTACGCGCGCATCGAGGCGGCCAACCGGCTCTACCTGCGCGCCTGGTCGGCCAACTCCCGGCTGGTGCGGATGCTGGAGCAGGCCGCGGCCGAGGAGGGCCTGCGCGAGCTGCTGCTGGAGCTGCGGGAGGTGTTCGTGCGGCGCGGCGCCGACGGGCTGCGCCGCCTCCAGGAGCAGGGGCTGGCCGACCCGTCGCTCGACCCGCGGCTCACCGCCGTCATGCTGGGCGGCATGGTCGAGCACTTCGCGCGCGTCTGGCTCGACCTCGGCGAGCCCGCCGAGGAGCGCGCGGCCGTGGACCTGCTGACGAGGTTGTGGGCCCGGGCCATCGGGTTGACGCCGGCGTCGACTTCAGGGGAGGACACGTGATCACGAGCAGGATCGACCCGGCCGACCCCGAGCACGCGCGGCGGCGTGAGGCGATGCTGGCCAAGCTGGCCGAGCTGGACGCCGAGCATGCCAAGGCGGTCGCGGGCGGCGGTGAGAAGTACCGCGAGCGGCACCGCCGGCGCGGCAAGCTGCTCGCCCGCGAGCGGATCGAGCTGCTGCTCGACCCGGACTCCCCGTTCCTGGAGCTGTCGCCGCTGGCCGCCTGGGGCAGCGACTTCCCGGTGGGCGCGAGCGTCGTGACGGGGATCGGGGTGATCGAGGGCGTCGAGTGCGTGGTCTGCGCCAGCGACCCGACGGTCCGCGGCGGCGCCTCCAACCCGTGGACGCTCAGGAAGACGTTGCGCGCCTCCGACATCGCCCTGCGCAACCGCCTGCCGTACGTCAATCTCGTGGAGAGCGGCGGCGCGGACCTGCCGACGCAGAAGGAGATCTTCATCCCGGGCGGGCAGGTGTTCCGGGACCTGACGCGGCTGTCGGCCGCCGGGGTCCCGACGATCGCGCTCGTCTTCGGCAACTCCACCGCCGGAGGCGCCTACGTGCCCGGGATGAGCGACTACGTGGTGATGGTCCGCGAACGGGCGAAGGTGTTCCTGGGCGGGCCGCCGCTGGTGAGAATGGCGACCGGCGAGGAGTCCGACGACGAGTCGCTGGGCGGCGCGGAGATGCACGCCCGCGTGAGCGGCCTGGCCGACCACCTCGCCGCGGACGAGCACGACGCGCTGCGCATCGGGCGGCGGATCGTCCGCTCGCTCGGCTGGCGCAAGCTCGGCGCGGCGCCACAGCCCGTGCGCGAGCCCGCCCACCCCGCCGAGGAGCTGCTCGGGATCGTGCCGGACGACCTGCGCGTGCCGTTCGACCCGCGCGAGGTGATCGCCCGGATCGTGGACGGCAGCGAGTTCGAGGAGTTCAAGCCGCTGTATGGGTCGTCGCTGGTGACCGGGTGGGCGCGGCTGCACGGCTACCCCCTCGGCATTCTGGCCAACGCGCGCGGCGTGCTGTTCAGCGAGGAGGCGCAGAAGGCCACCCAGTTCATCCAGCTCGCCAACCAGACCCGCACGCCGCTGCTGTTCCTGCAGAACACCACGGGCTACATGGTCGGCAAGGAGTACGAGCAGCGCGGCATCATCAAGCACGGCGCCATGATGATCAACGCGGTGTCCAACTCGACCGTGCCGCACCTGACCGTGGTCATGGGCGCCTCGTACGGGGCCGGGAACTACGGCATGTGCGGCCGGGCGTACGAGCCGAGGTTCCTGTTCGCCTGGCCCAGCGCCAAGTCCGCGGTCATGGGGCCGGCGCAGCTCGCCGGGGTGCTGTCGATCGTCGGCCGCGCCTCCGCGCAGGCGCGCGGGCAGGTGTACGACGAGGAGGCGGACGCGGCGATGAGGGCCATGGTGGAGGCGCAGGTGGAGGCGGAGTCGCTGCCGTTCTTCCTGTCCGGGCGGCTGTACGACGACGGGGTGATCGACCCGCGCGACACCCGGACCGTGCTGGGGCTGTGCCTGTCGGCCGTCAACAGCGCGCCGGTGCCCGAGGCGGCGGGTTACGGGGTGTTCCGGCCGTGATCACACGTCTGCTGGTGGCCAACCGGGGGGAGATCGCGCGCCGGGTGTTCCGGACCTGCCGCGCGCTGGGGATCGAGACCGTCGCGGTGTTCTCCGACGCCGACGCCTCCGCGCCGCACGTGGCCGAGGCCGACTTCGCGGTACGGCTGGCGGGCACGCGGCCCGCGGACACGTACCTGGCGATCGAGCGGATCGTGGCGGCGTGCCGGGCGTCGGGCGCCGACGCGGTCCACCCCGGGTACGGGTTCCTGTCGGAGAGCGCGGACTTCGCGCGGGCCGTGCTGGGGGCGGGGCTCGTGTGGGTGGGGCCGCCGCCGGAGGCGGTCGCCGCGATGGGGTCGAAGGTCGAGGCCAAGCGGCTGATGGCGGAGGCGGGCGTCCCGGTCCTGCCGTCGATCCTCCTGCCCGCTCCGGAGGACGCCCCGGATCCGGAGGACGCGCCGGATCCGGAGGACCGGCTGCTGCTGGAGTACCCGCTGCTGGTGAAGGCGTCGGCGGGGGGCGGCGGGCGCGGGATGCGCGTCGTGCGCTCCCCCGCCGACCTCGCCGCGCAGGCGGCGTCGGCGCGGCGGGAGGCCGAGGCGGCGTTCGGCGAGGGCACGGTGTTCGCGGAGCCGCTGCTGGAGGGCGCCCGGCACGTCGAGGTGCAGATCCTCGCCGACACCCACGGGACCGTGTGGACGCTCGGCGAGCGCGAGTGCAGCATCCAGCGCCGCCACCAGAAGGTGATCGAGGAGTGCCCGTCGCCGGGCGTCGACGACGCGACGCGGGAGACGCTGCGCGACGCGGCCGTCCGCGCCGCCCGCGCGATCGGCTACGTCGGCGCGGGCACCGTGGAGTTCCTGGTCAGGGGCGAGCGGGTGGCGTTCCTGGAGATGAACACCCGCCTCCAGGTGGAGCACCCGGTGACCGAGCTGGTGTACGGGCTGGACCTGGTGCGGCTGCAGCTGGAGGTCGCCGAGGGCGCGGCGCTGCCCGAGGAGCCGCCACGGCCGCGCGGTCATGCCGTCGAGGCCCGCCTGTACGCCGAGGACCGCGACCACCTGCCGCAGACCGGCACCCTGTGGCGCTTCGAGGTCCCGGACGGGGTCCGGGTGGACTCCGGGGTGGAGTCGGGCTCGGTGGTGCCGCCGTACTACGACGCGATGCTGGCCAAGGTGGTCGCGCACGCGCCAGGTAGCCGATCTCGCCCGCGCTGCCGGACCGGCCCCGGTGCAGCTTGCCGCCCAGCATCACCGCGAGGCC
>NZ_JBEXDT010000206.1:0-3492 GCF_040605905.1 Nonomuraea sp. NPDC005501
GTGCACCCTCCGCGTCCTTCGATGCCACAGTCCGTCACCACCTGAGGAAGGCAACGCCCCATGAACGGATCGGCCCTGCACAAGACCGCCGCCGACTGCGCCGAGGAACTTCCCGGTGCCCGGCTGGAGCACCCCTTCGGCCCCGACTGGGAGGTCTTCAAGGTGCGCGGCAAGGTGTTCATGCTGATGACCGAAGTCCCGGGGCGGCCTGTCGTGATCCTCAAGGCGGACCCCGGCGAGGCCGACGCCCTGCGGGAGCAGTACAGCCATATCACCCCCGGCTATCACATGAACAAAAGGCACTGGATCACCGTGGAGGGCGGAGAAGGCGTCGACAAGGAGCTCGTGAGGGAGCTCGTCACCGAGTCCTACCGGCTCGTCGTCGCCCACCTGCCCAAGGCCGAGCGGCCTGTCGACCCGCGCACCTACGGCATCGGCACGCGGGCGGCCCGGTGAGCGCGGCCGGTGACCGGCTCCAGGACACCGCCCGCCAGGCGGCCCTGGCCCTGGCCGACGTCAGCCACGGCTACCCCTTCACCTCGGGCCTCGACGTGTACAAGGTCGCGGGCAAGGTGTTCCTGATCGTCACCGACGACCCGGACGAACAGATCATCACGGTCAAGTGCGAACCCGAACACGCCCGCACGCTGGAACGCGGCTACGCCTCGATCACACCGGGCCGCTACCTCGACAAACGCCACCGGATCTCACTGGGGCCGGGACCCGGTGTCACCGAGCGGCTGATCACCGACGCGGTCGAGGATTCCTACGACCTGGTCGCCGGGCGGCTGCCCCGACGCGACCGCCCCAGTCGTACGCGATAACCGGACGAGGTCCGCTCGGCGGGCAGCAGTACGTGTCCGATCTCGGCGCGCTCGGCTGGCGGCGTGTCGTGGACCAGACGCGGCCTCAGCGCTCGCGGTTCGGCCCCGAGGAAATGCGGCAGTGGTACGTCGACCGTGCCCGCGGAGCTGCTCACCAGATGGTCGTCGGTGCGCCGGAACGCGATCGAGCGGGTGATGCGGAAGCCACTCGTCGGGCAGACAGCGCCCCCCAGGAGGCCGGGATGCCTGCGGTACGTTGCGGGGGTGCTGAAGGTACGCGTCACCGGCGTCCTCATCGAAGACGAGCGGATTCTGCTGCTGGACCAGGACACCGACACCGGCCGCTCCTGGTCCTTGCCCGGCGGGAAGGTCGAGCACGGCGAGCCGCTCAGCCAGGCGCTGGCGCGGGAGATGAGGGAGGAGACCGGCATCGAGGTGGACGCCGGCCGGCTGCTGTACGTGTGCGATCACCTGCCTGGCGGCGACACCCACGTTGTTCACATCACCTTCGAGGCGACGCGGACCGGCGGCAGCCTCGGTGCCGTCGACGGCGCGGACACCAGACTGATCCGGGGCGTGCGCTTCGTGCCCATCAGCGACCTGCCGTCGCTGGGATTCAGCCGCCGCTTCACCGAGCTCGCCCAGGCCGGATTCCCCGGAGCCGGCTCGTACATGGGCGCCAAGTCCAACATCGGGCTGTGAGCCGAGCAGCTCAAGAGCGCCGACAAGGAGCGCCGCTCGGCCGTGCCGCCAGGACGAATGCGGTCGCATGCTGCTCGTCGTGGAGGGTCGGATGCTGCTGGCGGGCGACCGTCCAGAACGGGCCCTGCCGGCCCGGCGATGGGCAGGTGGCGGGCCAGAGGGCCGTCGGGTCCGAGGGGCGGGGGAGTGTGGGGTCAGGGTTGCGTGTGGCGGTCCAGGCCGAGCGTGGCGATGAGGTCCTCGTGGAGCTCGAACCAGACGCGATGGCAGGAGTCGACGTCGGTGCGGTCCACCCAGGCGCTCTCCCCGGCTCGGGCGCGCGCCAGAGCTGCGCTGAAGCGTGTGTCGTAGCCGCGGAACCGTGTGAGGACGCCCCCGAGCCGGTCCGCGAGTGGCCCGAGCGCGTGGTCGATGCCGGTGAGCTCGTGGAGTACTCCGGCGTCCCAGACGGGGTCGGAGTGGTCGTTGACGGCGAGCCGATCTCCGGCGGTGGGCCGGAGTTGCCAGTCGGTGCAGGCTCGTAGCAGCAGCGCGTTCAGCGGGAGGAACGCGCGGTAGGCGTCAAGGACCTCGTCGGCGCCGCCGGCGCGGGCGAGCTCGGCCGCGAGCCGGCGCTCGTCCTCCGCCCGGCCCCGTTCGGTCAGCGACCAGCCTGCGGTGCCGGCGAAGGCGGTGTGCTCGACCCAGCCACGTGCTTCGGCGTCGAGCAGCACCTCTCTCGTCTCGGCCGGGTCGAGGCCGTACCGCTGAGCGATCACCGGGGTGTCCGCGAACCCGGTGATGCGGACGGCGTGCAGGGCCAGGAGGTCGGGCGGAGAGTCCTGCGTCACGAGTCGGCGTCCTGCCGTGCCGTCAGGCGGTTGTAGTGCTGCTGGCACGCCTGCGGGGAGTTGAACCCCATCGCCTGCGCCATCTGGGCCCAGGTCAGTCCCGCGCTCCGGGCTATGAACAGCAGGGCGGATTCGAGTCCTTCGACCTCGGCGCGTGCGGCGGGCAGGAGGGTGAGCGTGCTCAGGATGTCCTCCGGGTCCAGGTCGGCGTGGCGCCAGACGGCGAAGTGCGCGAGGTCGACCGCCGTCGGCGGGGCGGGCGGGGGTCGCCACGGACGGGCGTCGAGCGCGTCCGCGCCCAGGCCCAGAAGACGCTGATGCGCCTCGTGCTCACGCCGGGCCCGGATGTGGTCGGCCTGCGCCGGGTGAGCGAGGTCCTGCTTGCGTGACATGCCACCTACGATCCATACTCAACAAAATATTGTCAATAATTTATTGAAAGGCCGAGGATGATCCTACCCCTCAGGGCGGCTGTCGCCGATACCTGCGGAGGCAAGGCCGGCGCACTGGGCGCGCTGCTCCGCGCGGGCCTGCCGGTTCCCGACGGCTTCGTCGTCTCGTTCTCCGCCTACCTCGCCGCCGTCCGCGACCTGGACCTCGGACGGTTCGCCGGCGAGCTGGACGGTCTTGACGCCGTGCGGCAGGGGATCGAGACCCGCCCCCTCCACGCCGACGTGATCGACGCGCTGGGACGCGCACTCGACGGGCTCGGCGACCCGCCTGTGGCGGTGAGATCATCGGCGTCGAACGAGGACACCGGTCAGGCATCGGCGGCCGGTCAGCACGAGAGCTTCCTCGCCGTCCACGGGGCCGGCGAGGTCGCCGACGCCGTACGCGCCTGCTGGGCCTCGCTGTTCTCTCCACGTGCCATCGGCTACCGGGCCGTCTCCGGCCGCGACGAGCGGCCGTCCGACGATCCTGCGATGGCCGTCATCGTCCAGCGCCATCTGGACGCCGAGGTGTCCGGGGTCATGTTCACACCCGCGGGCCCGGACGACGCGACCCGGATCGAGGCGTCGTGGGGCCTGGGCCCCACCGTCGTCGGGGGCACGGTCACCCCCGACACCTACCGCGTCGCCGGCGACGGGTCGGTCACACGCACCGTCGCCGACAAACCGGCCCGCCTCGACCGGCGC
>NZ_JBEXDT010000207.1:0-1830 GCF_040605905.1 Nonomuraea sp. NPDC005501
ATGCTTTGTGGTCAAGTCCTCGGCCTATTAGTACCGGTCAGCTCCACACGTTACCGTGCTTCCACCTCCGGCCTATCAACCCGGTCGTCTACCGGGAGCCTTACCCACTCTCGTGGTGGGAGACCTCATCTCAAGGCGAGCTTCCCGCTTAGATGCTTTCAGCGGTTATCCCTTCCGAACGTAGCCAACCAGCCATGCACCTGGCGGTACAACTGGCACACCAGAGGTTCGTCCGTCCCGGTCCTCTCGTACTAGGGACAGCTCCTTTCAAGTCTCCTGCGCGCGCAGCGGATAGGGACCGAACTGTCTCGCGACGTTCTAAACCCAGCTCGCGTACCGCTTTAATGGGCGAACAGCCCAACCCTTGGGACCTACTCCAGCCCCAGGATGCGACGAGCCGACATCGAGGTGCCAAACCATCCCGTCGATATGGACTCTTGGGGAAGATCAGCCTGTTATCCCCGGGGTACCTTTTAGCCGTTGAGCGACACCGCTTCCACACGCCGATGCCGGATCACTAGTCCCAGCTTTCGCTCCTGCTCGACCCGTCAGTCTCACAGTCAAGCTCCCTTGTGCACTTACACTCGACACCTGATTGCCAACCAGGCTGAGGGAACCTTTGGGCGCCTCCGTTACCCTTTAGGAGGCAACCGCCCCAGTTAAACTACCCACCAGACACTGTCCCCGATCCGGATCACGGACCAGAGTTAGACGTTCAAAACGACCAGAGTGGTATTTCACCAATGACTCCACCCGAACTAGCGTCCGAGCTTCCCAGTCTCCCACCTATCCTACACAAGACGCTCCAAACGCCAATGTCAAGCTGTAGTGAAGGTCCCGGGGTCTTTCCGTCCTGCTGCGCGTAACGAGCATCTTTACTCGTAATGCAATTTCGCCGGGTCTGCGGTTGAGACAGCGGGGAAGTCGTTACGCCATTCGTGCAGGTCGGAACTTACCCGACAAGGAATTTCGCTACCTTAGGATGGTTATAGTTACCACCGCCGTTTACCGGCGCTTAAGTTCTCACCTTCGCCAGCTCACGCTGACTAAGCGGTCCCCTTAACGTTCCGGCACCGGGCAGGCGTCAGTCCGTATACATCGTCTTACGACTTCGCACGGACCTGTGTTTTTAGTAAACAGTCGCTTCCCCCTGGCCACTGCGACCCCCACCAGCTTCGGAGGCACGCTCCTACACCAGCAGAGGTCCCCCTTCTCCCGAAGTTACGGGGGCAATTTGCCGAGTTCCTTAACCACAGTTCACCCGATCGCCTTGGTATTCTCTACCTGACCACCTGAGTCGGTTTAGGGTACGGGCCGCCACAACACTCACTAGAGGCTTTTCTCGGCAGCATAGGATCATCCACTTCGCCACAATCGGCTCGGCATCACATCTCAGGATTAATGCGAGGCGGATTTGCCTACCTCACTCCCTACATGCTTACCCCAGGACAACCATCGCCTGGGCTGGACTACCTTCCTGCGTCACCCCATCGCTTACCTACTACCCGATCGGATCGAGCGTTCAGTCTCACCCACACTCCGAAGAGCGTTAGGGACTTAAGGACTCTTAGCATCACGAGGTTCGATATGGGCGCATTGAAGCGGGTACGGGAATATCAACCCGTTGTCCATCGACTACGCCTGTCGGCCTCGCCTTAGGTCCCGACTTACCCTGGGCGGATTAGCCTGCCCCAGGAACCCTTGGTCATCCGGCGCGAGGGTTTCTCACCCTCGATTCGCTACTCATGCCTGCATTCTCACTCGCACAGCCTCCACAACTAGATCACTCTGCTGCTTCGCCGGCTGCACGACGCTCCCCTACCCACCAAC
>NZ_JBEXDT010000207.1:1926-3374 GCF_040605905.1 Nonomuraea sp. NPDC005501
GAGTGCCACGACTTCGGCGGTGTACTTGAGCCCCGCTACATTGTCGGCGCGGAATCACTTGACCAGTGAGCTATTACGCACTCTTTCAAGGGTGGCTGCTTCTAAGCCAACCTCCTGGTTGTCTCTGCGACTCCACATCCTTTCCCACTTAGCACACGCTTAGGGGCCTTAGTCGGTGATCTGGGCTGTTTCCCTCTCGACTACGAACCTTATCGCCCGCAGTCTCACTGCCACGCTCTCACTTACCGGCATTCGGAGTTTGGCTGACGTCAGTAACCTTGTCGGGCCCATCGGCCATCCAGTGCTCTACCTCCGGCAAGAAACACGTGACGCTGCACCTAAATGCATTTCGGGGAGAACCAGCTATCACGGAGTTTGATTGGCCTTTCACCCCTACACACAGGTCATCCCCCAGGTTTTCAACCCTGGTGGGTTCGGTCCTCCACCCAGTCTTACCTGAGCTTCAACCTGCCCATGCGTAGATCACTCCGCTTCGGGTCTACAGCATGCGACTCAAACGCCCTCTTCAGACTCGCTTTCGCTACGGCTCCCCCACACGGGTTAACCTCGCCACACACCATAACTCGCAGGCTCATTCTTCAAAAGGCACGCAGTCACATCACACACCAGCAAGCTGATGTAAGCTCCTACGGCTTGTAGGCACACGGTTTCAGGTACTATTTCACGACCCCTCACCGGGGCACTTTTCACCTTTCCCTCACGGTACTCGTGCACTATCGGTCATCAGGGAGTATTTAGGCTTACCAGGTGGTCCTGGCAGATTCACACAGGATTTCTCGGGCCCCGTGCTACTCGGGAACACCTCAAGAAGTCCATCCGATTTCGCCTACCCGGCTCTCACGGTCTACGGCGCCCCTTCCCAGAGGCTTCAACTATCGGAAGGATTTATAACTTCTTACAATCTCGGCAGAAACTGTTAGAGGGTCCCACAACCCCGGACATGCAACGCCTGCCGGCTATCACACACGCCCGGTTTAGCCTCATCCGCTTTCGCTCACCACTACTCACGGAATCACATATTGTTTTCTCTTCCTACGGGTACTGAGATGTTTCACTTCCCCGCGTTACCACCAACCGCCCTATACATTCAGGCGGAGGCAACACCACATGACTGGTGCTGGGTTTCCCCATTCGGACATCCCCGGATCAACGTCTGGTTGGCGACTCCCCGAGGCTTAACGCAGCCTCCCACGTCCTTCATCGGCTCCTGATGCCAAGGCATCCACCGTGTGCCCTAAAAAACTTGGCCACAAAGATGCTCGCGTCCACTATGCAAATCTCAAACAACAAACAGCAACCACCCTCACACCCGTTCACGAATGCTCGGCATGGCCCTGCATGAGGTCAACACAGACCACGAGCCCACCCACCTCGAAAGAAGGGCGAGCCCGATCGCTGGTCCGTTTCCTCAGGACCCAACAGTGTGT
>NZ_JBEXDT010000208.1:0-2999 GCF_040605905.1 Nonomuraea sp. NPDC005501
CTCGCCCTGCCCGCCGGGTCCGCCGCCGACGCCGAGGCCGTCGCCCTCGGCGCGCTGCTCGGCGCGTACGGCTTCAGCCGCTACCGCACCGGCGAAGGCGCCAAGGCGCCCGTGGCCGAGCTGGAGGTGCTGTCCCCGCTCCCCGCCGAGGAGGCCGGACGGATCGCGGAGCGGGTCACCGCGCTCGCCGAGTCCGTCACCCTCGTGCGCGACCTGGTCAACACCCCGCCCTCCGACCTGTGGCCGGGCAAGTTCGCCGAGATCGCCGAGCAGGCGGCCGCGAAGGCCGGCCTGACGGTCGAGGTGCTCGACGAGAAGCAGCTCAAGGACGGCGGCTACGGCGGCCTCATCGGCGTCGGCCAGGGCTCGGCCAACCCGCCGCGGCTCGTCCGCCTCTCCTACACCCACCCCGACGCGGGCAAGACGCTGGCGTTCGTGGGCAAGGGCATCACCTTCGACTCCGGCGGCCTGTCGCTCAAGCCGTCCGCGTCCATGGACTGGATGAAGTCCGACATGGGCGGCGCGGCGGCCGTCTTCGGCGCGCTGCTCGGCATCGCCCGCCTGGGCCTGCCGGTCAACGCCGTCGGCTACCTCTGCCTGGCCGAGAACCTGCCGAGCGGCACCGCGCAGCGCCCCTCCGACGTCATCCACAGCTACAGCGGCAAGACCGTCGAGGTGCTCGACACCGACGCCGAGGGCCGCCTGGTGCTCATGGACGGCATCGCCCGCGCCGCCGAGGACCTCCCCGACCTGATCGTGGACGTGGCCACGCTCACCGGCGCGCAGATCGTCGCGCTCGGCTGGCGCACGGCCGGCGTCATGGCCAACGACGACGCCGTCCGGGAGCTCGTCGTCGAGGCCGCGACGGCCGCCGGCGAGGGCGCCTGGGGCATGCCGCTGCCCGAGGAGCTGCGCAAGGGCCTCGACTCGTCGATCGCCGACATCGCCAACCTCCAGCCCGAGCGCTGGGGCAGCATGCTGGCCGCGGGCATCTTCCTCAAGGAGTTCGTGCCCGACGGGGTGCGCTGGGCGCACATCGACATGGCCGGCCCCGCCTTCAACAAGGGCGAGCCGTACGGCTACATCCCCAAGGGCGGCACGGGCGCCATCACCCGGACCCTGATCGGACTGGCCGAGCGGCACGCGAGCATCTGAAACAAATGAAAAGATGACGGCATCACGAACACCCCGACAAGGAGCCTTCCTGTGGCCTACGACATCGTCGTCCTAGGTGGCGGCAGCGGCGGCTATGCCTGCGCGCTGAGGGCTGCCGAGCTGGGCAAGTCCGTCGCCCTGATCGAGAAGGACAAGATCGGCGGCACCTGCCTCCACCGGGGATGCATCCCCACCAAGGCTCTGCTGCACTCCGCCGAGGTCGCCGACGAGACCCGCGAGAGCGAGACGTTCGGCGTCAAGGCGCGCTTCGACGGCATCGACGTCCCCGGCGTCCACGCGTTCAAGGACAAGATCGTCACCCGCGCCTGGAAGGGCGTGCAGGGCCTGCTCAAGGGCGCCGGCGTGACGATCGTCGAGGGCGAGGGCCGCCTCGTCGGGGAGCGTGCGATCCAGGTCGGCTCGGAGGTGTACGAGGGCGCCAGCCTCGTCCTCGCCACCGGCTCCGCGCCCCGCTCCCTGCCCGGCCTGGAGATCGACGGCGAGCGCGTCATCACCAGCGAGCACGTGCTGACCATGGACCACGTCCCGGCCTCCGTGATCGTGCTGGGCGGCGGTGTGATCGGCGTCGAGCTGGCCAGCGTCTACCGCTCGTTCGGCGCCGAGGTCACGATCGTCGAGGCGCTGCCGCATCTGCTGCCCACCGAGGAGGAGTCGAGCTCCAAGCTGCTGGAGCGGGCCTTCCGCCGCCGCGGCATCAAGTACGAGCTGGGCGTCTTCTTCGACAGCGCCAAGACCACCGACACGGGCGTGGTGGTCACCCTGGCCAACGGCAAGACCCTCGACGCCGAGGTGCTGCTCGTCGCGGTCGGCCGCGGCGCGGTGTCCTCCGGCATGGGCTTCGAGGAGGCCGGCATCACGATCGAGCGCGGCGCCGTCGTGGTGGACGAGCACTGCCGCACGTCGGTCCCCGGCGTCTACGCGATCGGCGACCTGATCCCCACCCTGCAACTGGCCCACGCCGGCTTCGCCGAGGGCATCATGGTCGCCGAGCACATCGCCGGCCTCAACCCGCCGCCCATCGACTACGCCGGAGTGCCGCGCATCACCTACTCCGACCCCGAGGTCGCCTCGGTGGGCATCACGTCCGCGCAGGCCGCCGAGCGCGGCATCGAGATCGTGGAGCAGGTCTACGACCTCGCCGGCAACCCGAAGAGCCAGATCCTCGGCACCGCGGGAGCGGTCAAGGTCATCGCCCAGAAGGACGGGCCCGTCGTCGGCGTCCACATGGTGGGCCGCCGCATCGGCGAGCTCGTGACCGAGGGTCAGCTGATCTACAACTGGGAGGCGCTGCCCGCAGAGGTCGCCCAGCTCATCCACGCACACCCGACCCAGTCCGAGGCCATGGGTGAGGCGATGCTGGCACTGGCCGGCAAGCCGCTGCACGTTCACAACTAGTCCAGCCCTCGAGATCAGAACGCGAGAGAAGATAACGATGCCGGTCTCCGTACAGATGCCCCAGCTCGGCGAGAGCGTCACCGAGGGCACGGTAACCCGTTGGCTGAAGAAGGAGGGCGAGCGCGTCGAGGCCGACGAGCCGCTCCTCGAAGTGTCGACCGACAAGGTCGACACCGAGATCCCGTCGCCGTCAGCGGGTGTCATCACCAAGATTGTCGTCGCGGAGGACGAGACCGTCGAGGTCGGCGCCGAGCTGGCCATCATCGACGAGAACGGCCAGGCCGGCGGTGCCGCCCCCGCGCAGGAGGAGGCTCCGGCCCCCGCCGCGCAGCCCGAGCCGGAGCCCGCCCCGGCCTCGTCGATCCCGCAGCCCGCGCCGGCCCAGCCGGCCGCCCCGCCGCAGCCGGCTCCGGCCCCGCAGGCGCAGC
>NZ_JBEXDT010000209.1:0-2896 GCF_040605905.1 Nonomuraea sp. NPDC005501
GCCGCGGCCGGGCGGCGGGCGGGCGGGGCGGCGCTGGCCGGGACACTACGAGCCGGCCGCCTTGGACACCGCGGCGCCGATCGTCTCGGCGAGGTCCACGATGCGCGGTCCCCACCGGGAGGCCACGTCGTCGTCGAGCGGGACGACCTGGTCGTTCTTGATGGCCGACAGGTTCTTCCAGCCGGGCCTCCTGGCCAGGGCGTCCTTGCTCTGCCCGCAGCACTTCACGTCCGCCAGGAAGATCAGGTCCGGGTCGGCCTGGGCGACGAACTCCTTCGACAGCTTGGGGTAGCCGCCGGCCGCGCCGGGTGCCTTGTCGGCGATGTTGACCAGGCCGAACAGGCCGTAGATCTGGCCGATGAACGTGCTGGACGTCGCCGCGTAGGGCGTCTGGTCGAGCTCGTGGTAGTAGGTGAGCTTGTGGTCCTTGGGGGCGTTCGCGGCGAGCTTGTCCAGCGACGCCTTGATCCCGGTGACCACCTCGTCGGCCTTCTCCTGGTTGCCGGTGGCGGCGCCGAGGTCGGCGATCTCGTCGTACGCCTCGTCCAGCTTGGTGGCGGCGGGCTCCAGCAGGACGGGGACGTTCAGCTTGCCCAGCTCGGAGACGACCTTGTCGATGTCGTTGGAGACGATGACGAGGTCGGGCTTCTGCGCGGCGATCGCCTCGACGTTCGGCTTGAACCCGGACAGGCCGGTGCGGGGCGCCTGCGCCGGGAAGTCGGACTGGTCGTCGACCGCGATCACCTGCGGGCCCGCGCCGATGGCGTACAGGGTCTCGGTGTGCGCGGCGGAGAGGGAGACGATGCGCTCGGGCCTCTTGGCGAGGGTGACCTTGCCGTTGGCCGCTTCCACCGTGACCGGGAAGGAGGCGGCCGTGGTGGTCCCCATGGTGGGGGGCGCCTGGGTGGGAGGCGTGGACGAGGGGGCGTTGGGGGCGGTCTGGCCGCAGGCGGCCAGGACGAGCGTTCCCAGCAGCGCGCCCGCGAAGGCCGTGCGTACGGGCCTCACGAGTAGTCCTTTCACACTGTCGGAACCGAGAGACCCGCGATGTGCGACGGATCACCCTTTTCCACGAGGGTTGATGACGTCAGCGCAGAGGCAGGCGACCTGGCTATGACAGTTGCGGGACAGCGCCGGACTCGCACCGGACTTCGCTGCAACACTGCGCGTCGGACAAACGCTATCAATGCTCCGGATGAAGCCGAAGTCAAGGGGCGGGTAGTTGCGCCTCCGCCTCGGCGATGATCCGCTGGAGCCGCAGGCCGCGGGCGGCGTCGAGCGGGTGGCCGCCGCCCCGCCGGACGGTCCGGGCGAACTCCTCGGCGACGACGGCCAGGGCGTCGCCGTCGTCCGGCGCCAGGACCGCGCTGCCCCGGCGGCCGTAGACGGCGACGGAGGAGGGCGGGGTGTCGCCGGGGGCGGCCATGCACAGCGACGCCTCGCTGACGGCGCCGCCCTCGTGCTCCAGCAGCAGGCCGGTCCAGCGGAGCGGGTCCCCGTGGGCGCGCACGCCGGTGACGGGGCCGAGCGCGGCGTCGAGCAGGTCGACCATGTGCGGGCCCACGTCGAGCAATGCCCCGCGCTCCAGCCGCCAGGGGGTCGCGAACGGGTGGTCGCCGAGCAGGGCGCCGGAGATGTTCGCGGCGTGCCCGCCGAACGGCTCGATCTCGGCGCAGCGGGCCAGGAACTCCCGGGTACGGGCGGCGTAGCGCAGTGTCAGCACCATCTGGGAGGCCACGCCGGTCTCGGCGATGGCGGCGGCCAGCCGCTCGGCGGCGTCGAGGGAGTCGGCGAGCGGCTTCTCCAGCAGCAGCGCCTTGCCCGCCCTGGCGGCCCTGATCCCGAGCTCGGCCTGGACGGCGGGCGGCACGCAGAACGCCACGGCCTCGCAGGCGTCGAACAGCTCCTCGACCCGCTCGAACACGGGCGCGCCGAGCCGCGCGGCGGCCTCCGGGCGGCGGGCCCAGACGCCCGCCAGCCGGGTGTGCGGGCCGCGGGCCAGCATGGGGGCGTGCGCCTGCTCCGCCCAGGGCCCGGCCCCGATGAGTCCCACCGCCACCGGCTCCATAAATCCTCCCAAGGTCGCCTATTTCACGACCCTATGGGATATTTCGTGTCTTCATGGGGCGCCGCCCAGCCGCCACTGGTGGACGGCGTGCTCCGGCCGGTGGGCCAGGGTCCCGCAGTCGATCACGACCGTCTGGCCCGTGACGCACCGCGCCTCGTCCGAGGCGAGGAACGCCACCAGGTCCGCCACGTCCCCCGGCGTGCAGGCCCACGGCAGCAGCCGCTCCGCCGCCTTGTCGGCCATCCGGTCCGGGCCGAGGGCGAGCCGGGCGGCGTCCGTGAGCACCAGCGCCGGGGCGACCGCGTTGCAGCGGATGCCGCGCGGCCCGTACGTCGTGGCCACGTAGCGGACGAAGCCGTTCAGCGCCGCCTTCGAGGTCCCGTACGCGGCGTGGTCCAGGTCGCCCGTCAGCCCCGACACCGACGAGGTGAGGACGAAGGCGCCCCCGCCGGCCATGCGCGGCCCGGCGTGCTTGACCAGCAGCATCGGGCCGCGCAGGTTCACCGCCATGGTCCGGTCCCACACGTCCGCGTCGAGGGTCTCCAGGTCCTGGTCGCGGCCGTACACGTCGCGGCCGAGCGCCGCCGCGTTGGAGTGGACGACGTCCAGCCGCCCGTACGAGGCGAGCAGCTCGGCCAGGGCGGCGGCGACCTGCTTCTCGTCCGACACGTCGCAGGTCAGGGCCGTGGCCGTGCCGCCACCGCTCCGGATGGCGGCGGCCGTGGCCCTGGCCCCGGCGGCCCGTACGTCGAGGACGCCGACGCACGCCCCCTCGGCGGCCAGGCGCGCGGCGCACGCCGCGCCGATGCCGGAGCCCGCGCCGGTCAC
>NZ_JBEXDT010000210.1:0-2871 GCF_040605905.1 Nonomuraea sp. NPDC005501
GGCGGGCCAGCGCGGCGCGCCCCGGCCCCACCCCGTCCACGACGGCGGCCGCCAGCAGCACGTCGTCGGCCGTCCGCAACCCGAGCAACCCACCCGGCCCGGGTCCCGGCTCGGCCACCTCGAACCACACCTCGCGGTGGCGCAGCCTCCGGACGACACCCAATTCCATGATCTCCGCGGCCACCAGGGGCTCGATGCCACGCACCGCCCTGGCCACGGCGAAAGCACGCACGTGTCCTTCTCCAACGTCGCGACCCGGGACGGCCCCTTGGCCGCCCCGCATCGCCGGCGGTGGGTCATCCGCGACCCGCCGGCGGGCCGCTAACGCAGGAAGAAGAAGAACTGCACGCGGCCATGCTAGCGATCACCGGCCGCGCGGCCCAGCGAATATCCCCGGACCCCGGAAACGGACTACGTACGCTGTACGTCATGACCATTGACGTAAGTGGCCACTTGCCCAAATGATGGCCCTATGACTGCCGTTGACTTCGATCTCTCGGACCAGGCTTTCTGGGCCAGGCCCATGGCCGAGCGGGAGCGGGCGTTCGACCTGATCCGCTCGCTGGAGCGGCCGCCCTACTTCGAGGAGATGGAGATCTCCTTCGCCCCGAAGGGGCCGGGCTACTACGCCCTGGCCAGGCACGCCGACATCGTCGAGGTCAGCCGGCACCCGGAGATCTTCTGCTCGGGCGACGGCGGGGCGACGAACATCCCGGACATGCCCGCCGAGTTCGCCGAGTACTTCGGCTCGATGATCAACATGGACGACCCGCGCCACGCCCGGCTGCGCCGGATCGTCTCACGGTCGTTCACGCCAAAGATGATCAAGCAGTTCGAGACGGACGTGGAGGTCGCCGCCGCGCGCATCGTGGACGACCTGCTCGCCAAGGGCCCCGGGGCCGACTTCGTGACGGACGTGGTCGCCCGCCTGCCGTTGAAGATCATCTGCGACATGATGGGCATCCCCGAGCGTGACTACCAGTTCGTCTTCGAGCGCTCGAACATCATCCTCGGCGGCTTCGACCCCGAGTACTCCGGCGGCGACCTGGCCGGCGTGGCCGAGAGGCTGCTCACGGCCGGCATGGAGCTCCAGCAGCTCGTCCAGGACCTCGCCGCCTACCGCGCCGAGCACCCCACCGACGACCTGACCTCGTCGCTGGTCAACGCCAACATCGACGGCGAGCGGCTCACCATGCAGGAGCTGGGCTCGTTCTTCATCCTCCTGGTGGTGGCGGGCAACGAGACCACCCGCAACGCCATCTCGTACGGCCTGCGGCTGCTCACCGAGAACCCCGGTCAGCGCGCCCTGTGGCTGGAGGACATCGACGGGCGCGCCCCCGGCGCCGTCGAGGAGATCGTCCGGCTCGCCTCACCCGTGAACTTCATGCGCCGCAAGCTGACCCGGGACTTCGAGCTGAACGGCCAGCTCTACCCGGCGGGCATGAAGGTGGTGCTGTTCTACTGGGCGGCCAACCGCGACCCGGAGGTGTTCGCCGACCCCTACCGGTTCGACATCACCCGCGACGCCAACCCGCACGTCGGCTTCGGCGGCCCGGGCCCCCACTTCTGCCTCGGGGCGCACCTGGCGCGGCGCGAGATCACGCTGATGTTCCGCGAGCTGCTGCGCCGCGTCCCCACGATCGAGGGCGGCCGGCCGGACCGGCTGCACAGCAGCTTCATCAACGGGATCAAGCACATGGAGTGCACGTTCTGACGCGGCCGCCTACTGGCTGATCACCTTGAGCTGCCTGACCACCGTGTTCACGTCGGGCAGCAGCTGCTTGCCCGTGGCCGGGACCGACATGTACACGATCGCCGGCACGTCCTTGCCCGTGTTGACGGCGGCCGTGACGATCGTGGCGTTCCCCGTGGCCGAGGTGAGCGAGTACGCGATCAGCTGCCCCGTGGAGTTCCCGACCTTGAGCGGCTGCTGGGCGATCTTGCGGACCGTGTTGCCCTCCGGGAAGAACCGCTTGCGGGCGTTGACCACGACGCTCTTGATGGCCGGCTCCAGGTCCTTCTCCGAGGTGAAGGACGAGGCCATCGCCGCGGGCAGCGGGCCCGTGAGGATCTGGGCGTAGGTGTCGGTGCCCGTCCTGACGTACTGGCGGGTGGCGAAGCCGTACGTGCCGCGGACCGTGCCGCGCTGGTCGAGCTGCCAGGTGCCGCCCAGCCGCGGGACGCTGAGACCGGCCGTGGTGTCGGACACCGTGCCGACGACCGGCGCGGCCTTGCCCGGATACGTCTTCAGGCGGCCGATCGAGGTGGACGATCGGGTGGTCTTTGGGGTGGACGAGGCCGACGACTTGGAGGTGTCCGCGGCGGCGGGCGTCTCCTTGTCGCCCGCCAGCGGGCCCGCGAGGAACGCCCACAGCAGGGCGCCCACGAGCGCGATCGAGACGGACCCGGCCAGGGCGTAGATCCAGATCGGCTTGCCCGACTCGTCCAGCGAGTCGGGCTCGCCCATGCCCTCGTACTCGTCGCCGAAGACGTTGTTCCAGAGCTCCTGCTGGCGGTCGGGGGGAGGCGTGCGGGAGCCGCTGATCTGCCCGGCCGTCACGAACGGGCGGTCGGGGTCGGACGGGTCGCGGCTCAGGTTGGAGCCGGGACGCGGCTGGCCGGGCTCGTCCGGGTGTCCCTGCTGGTCGTGCTCGCCGGGGTGCCCGTGCCGTCCTTGCTGACCGGGGGGACCCGGCTGCCCGTGCTGTCCGGGGTGGCCCGGCTGGTCGGGGTGTCCGGGCTGCCGGGCCTCGGCCGGGTACGCGTGGCCGGGGGCGGGCTGGGCGTGGCCGGCGGCGTCGCGCCCGGCGGGGCCCGCCGGCGGGTGTCCGGCGCCGGGGTGCGCGTTCGCGGGGTGGCCGGGGCCGGGGC
>NZ_JBEXDT010000211.1:0-2828 GCF_040605905.1 Nonomuraea sp. NPDC005501
GCACGCCGCCCGCGCCCGCGAAGACGGGCACCCGCCCGGCGGTGGCGGCGACGGCGGTGGTCACCGCGGCGGTGTACTCGGGCAGGTCCAGCGCGTTGAACTCGCCCGTGCCGCACGCGGCGAACACTCCTCCCGCCCCGGCCGCGACCCCGCCGGCGACGTGCTCGGCCAGGACGTCCTCAGCGACGCCGCCGCCGGCGCCGAAGGGGGTCACGGGGAAGAAGAGAACACCATCGAGCCGCATGGACGGTCCTTTCTAGCGGATGCCCTCCCGCCGGAGGGTGGCAGCCAGCTTGCGGGTGTGCGTGATCACCGCTTCGGTGACCTCCTCGACCCCGGCGGGCGGCAGGCCCGCCGGCATCGAGCAGCTGATCGCGTCGGTCGCGGGGATCCGGTAGTCCACCGCCACCGCCACGCAGGCCACGCCGGGCGTGCCCTGCTCGCGCTCGTAGGCGTAGCCACGGGTGCGGACCTGGTCCAGCTCGCCGGTCAGCTTTTCCAGGTCGATGATCGTGTGATGCGTCATCGACGGCAGCGGTTGCGGCAGCAGGGCCGCCACCTCGTCGTCGGTGAGCTGCGCCAGCAGCGCCTGTCCGAGCGCTGTGACGTGGGCGGGCAGCCGCCGGCCGACCCGCGGGATCACGTGGTGCGCGTCGCGCGACTCGCGGGTCGCGAGGTAGATCACGTGGGACTCGTCGCGGCGCGCGAAGTGGGCCGTCTGGCCGATCTCCGCGCGCAGGTCCTCCAGCGTCTGCTGCGCGAACGGCAGCGCCGGGTCCTTGTCGAGGTAGGCGGTCCCGGTCAGCAGGGCGTGCGGCCCGATGCCGAACGCGCCCCTGCCCGAGTCGTTCTCCACCCATTTGAGCTCCACCAGCGTGCGCATGAGCGCGTGCAGGCTGCTGCGGGGGAAGCCGGTGCGTTGCTGGAGCTCCGACAGGGTCAGGGTCTCCTGGGAGCCGGCCAGGGCCTCCAGGATGCGGACGGTCCGTTCGGCGGACTTGACCAACTGCGGCTCCATGATCATCCCATCCCTGTGACGGCTCCTCGATGTCAGCATATTGGATGGCGTCCACGTACATGGACGCCTAACCTTTGATGGCGCCGCTTGTCAGACCGCGCATGAACTGCCGCTGGAAGGCGAGGAAGGCGATGATCGACGGCAGCAGCGCCAGCAGCGAGGCCGCGAGCAGCACGCCGATGCCCACCTCCTCGTCCGAGCGGAGCGAGCGCAGCGCGATCGGCAGCGTCCACATGCCCGGCTCCGGCGCGACGATCAGCGGCAGCAGGTACTGGTCCCAGATCATGGTGAAGCCGAAGACGCCGATCACGCCGAGGGCCGGCCGGCACAGCGGCAGGATGATCGTGAAGAACGTGCGCAGCTCGCCCGCCCCGTCGATCCGCGCGGCCTCCTCCAGCTCCACCGGCACCTCCTTCATGAACTCGGTCATGACGAGGATGGAGAAGCCCCAGGCGCCGAGCGGCAGGATCATGCCCGCGTACGTGCCGATGAGGTCGGTGTGGAAGAGCGGCAGGTCGGCGAGCACCAGCGACAGCGGGATCGCGATGATCTCCTCCGGCAGCATCATCGTCGCCAGCATGATCAGCATGACGATCGCCATGCCCCTGAACTTCTTGCGCGACAAGGAGTAGGCGGCGAAGACGCTCACCAGCATCTGCAGCAGCAGGCCGAAGCCGACGACCACGAACGAGTTGAGCAGGTAGTCGTAGACGTTCTTGTCGGCCGCCTGGACGAAGTTCTGGAAGGTGAACCCGTCGGGCCACAGCGAGAAGCTGGTCGGGTCGAGCGTCTTGCTGAACGCGCTGACCAGCAGGCCGATGAGCGGCCCGGTGAAGACCAGCACCATCAGGGTGTAGACGACGACCTTCAGCGCGGTCGCGACCGGCCCCCGGCGCGACTCCAGCCCGAGGGCGCTGTCGAATCTCATCATGCCGCCTGCCTCCTGCGCATGACCTGGACCAGGACGGTGAGCAGCAGCGTGGCCAGGAACAGCAGGATGCCGCCCGCCGAGGCCACGCCCAGCTCGCCCTTCTGGAAGCCGAGCTTGTACACGAGTGTCATGAGCACCTCGGAGGAGCCGTTCGGCCCGCCGTTGGTGAGGACGTACACCTCGACGAAGACCCGCAGGCCGCGGATGGCCGCCAGGGTGAACAGGATCCAGAACACCGGCCGCAGCGCCGGCAGCGTGATGTGCCGCAGCCGCTCCCAGGTGGACGCGCCGTCCACGGCGGCGGCCTCGTAGAGCGTGCGGTCCACGCCCACGAGCCCCGCCAGGAAGATCATCATGTCGTACGGCGTGCCGCGCCAGATGCTCATGCCCATGATGGACAGCAGCGAGGAGTTCTCGCTGGCCAGGAACGGCTGCACGCCCCCGCCGAACCAGCCGAGGATGCTGTTGATCATGCCGGTGTCGGCGGGGTGGTACATGATCCGCCACACCTCCGCCACGACCGCCATCGTGGTCACCACCGGCAGGAACGCCGCGGTCCTGACGAACCACAGGTAGCGGGAAGGGCCCTCGATGAGCAGGGCCAGGCCCAGGCCGAGCACCAGCGAGCCGGCCGTGGTGCCGAGGGCCAGCACCGTGCTGTGCCAGATGGCCGAGATGAACGCGTCGTCGGTCAGGATCGTCCGGTAGTTGTCGAGACCCACCCACGAGCTGTCGATGTAGCGGATCTCCTGGAAGCTCATCACCAGGCCCTTGGCCATCGGGATGAACTTGAAGTAGAGGAACAGCAGCAGTGCGGGTGACAGGAACGCCCACGCGACGAGCGTCCCCCGCCGCCGCGCCCGCTTGGGGCGGCGGCGG
>NZ_JBEXDT010000212.1:0-2188 GCF_040605905.1 Nonomuraea sp. NPDC005501
CGAGCCCCTGAGCGGCGCACGGTAACGGGTGGCGACCTCAATGGACATCTTCCTGTGGATCCTCCAGGTCCTGCTGGCCGCCATGTTCGCCATGGCCGCCCTGGCGCCGTACCGCGTGACCGACGGCGACGTGTCCGCGTGGCGGGCGGGTGCGGGCACGACGGCCGACGCGGGAGCGGGCGCGGGCGGGGGCGACGAGGATCTGGTACGGCTGATCGCGTACGGCGCCGTCCTCGCGACGGCCCACGCCGAGAGCATCGTGACGGGAAGGGCACGGGCGGGCGCCGCACCCGGTCCCACGGAGTGACCCGTCCGGGTGGCAGGGGCTCGGGCAGGCGAAGGGGCGCCGCCGATGATCCGGCGGCGCCCCGGCCCCTCCGCGACATCCGTCCGGGGCGAGCGCGCCTCAGTCTCTCGTGCGGCTGCTCAGCGTCCTGCGCCAGTGGAACCCGCCCGGCAGGTTGACCGACAGCGTCTTGCGCCCGTCGGCGGTCTTGGTGACCCTGAACAGCCGGTTGCCCCAGCTGTGCCCGACGCCGCCACGGGACAGGTTCAGCCGCAGCGGCCCGACGTTGATCGACTTCCGGTAGCTCCAGCCCATCGCTCTCCTCCATCGGTTCGGAACGGCGATCAGCTACCCCGGAAAAGCGAGATATATCGGGTTTAGTAATGGCCGCCGTAGCGGCGACGTCCGAACGACTTGCCGAGATGGAAGCCGCCGGGCAGCCGTACCGACACGTGCCGCCGGCCGTCGGGTGTGCTCGTCACGTGGAGGCGCCGCCCGCCGAAGCTGTGGCTCACGCCGTGCCGCGACAGGTTGACCCGGAACGGCCCCACCTTGATCGACTTGCTGTAGTGCCAGCCCATGTTCCTCCTCCGGCCTTCGCTCGGTGTACCGGGACAACGAGCGGCGGTCCAGGACGGTTCCGGCGCGCATTCTCAGCAGATCTTCATGAACCCGCGAGAAACCTTTGAGACAAACCGGAGAACGTGGGATTCAACGCACGAACCCCGCACCGGATGGGCTCACATGACAGCCATGAAGATCAAGCTCGGGCTGGCGGCACTCGCCGCCGCTCTCTCCCTGACGGCCTGCTCATCGGCCGGCACGACCGGACAAACGGCGTCGTCCGCCACGACCGCCACCGGCACGACCGGCGCCGGCGGCGCGCCCGCAGGGGCCAGGGTCTCGGCCAACACCGCCGACGAGTCCCAGATCGCCGCCGCCCTCACGGCCGCCGGTGTCGGCAACGCCGAGCGGTGGGCGAGGGAGGTCGTCGAGTACCGCCCGTACGCGGCCGACGACGCCGACCTGACCTCGCTGCGGAAGAACCTCGCCAAGTACAACCCCGGCGAGGACACCGTGAACAAGATCGTATCGGCGTTGACGCCATGACCCTCACCCTGCGCCAGGGCCTGCTCGGAGTGGCTGCGATCAGCGTCATGGGCGCCGCCTTCGAGCTGGCGGCCGAGCGCCACTGGCAGACGTCGCAGCAGCTCGTCCCCTGGGCCGCCCTGGCCGTGCTCGTGGTCGCCCTCGCCGTGTGCGCCCTCGGCCGCTCGCCGCGCGGGGTGGCCGTCGTCCGCGTGATCGCCGCGGCCGTCCTGCTGACCGCGATGTTCGGCGTGTACGCGCACGTGTCCGCGAACTTCGCCTCGGGCCCGCTCGACCAGCAGTACGCCGACACGTGGGACACGCTCGGCCCGCTCACCCAGTGGTGGTACGCCCTGTCGAAGACCGTGGGGCCGACGCCGCCGCTCGCCCCGGGCATGCTCGCCCAGAGCGCGCTCCTCCTCGTGCTGGCCACGTTCACCTCCCGGCCGCGAGCGGGCGTTCCGGAGGAAACGCGGACACGGGAGCCCGGCCTGAGGTGATCCGGGGCGCGTACGTGGCAGTGTGCCGGTGGGCGGCCTCGCCGGCGGCCCATCGGGAGGCACAGCCGCTCTGAGAGGAGCACGCGATGACGATCACCGCCGAGCCGGTGACGGAGCCCGTCGCCGAGCACGCCGAGGGACCCGTGTGGTGCGCCCGCTGGGGCGGCCTGCGCTGGGTGGACATGCTGGCCGGCGACCTGCTCCAGCTCGACGCGGACGGGACCGTGCGCGACCGGCGCGTCAAGCAGCTCCCCGTGATCGACCCGGTCAGTGGGCGCGTCGTCGGCACCCTGCACCAGCGCGACGTGCTGCG
>NZ_JBEXDT010000213.1:0-2054 GCF_040605905.1 Nonomuraea sp. NPDC005501
CCTATATTCTTTTGGGTGGGTGTGTGTCGGGGGGTGTGGCGCGCGGCCCGGGGGCGGGGGGCGGGGGCGCGCCGGGCCCCCCGCCCGCCACCCTGCCGCGCGGTGGAGGGTCAGGTCAGTTCGGCGCTCCCCCGCCGAAGGCGAGGTCGCTGTCGCTGAAGATCGGGTGGGCCGGGTTCACGTCGGCCTCGCCGGCGCCTCCGTCGCAGCGGCGGTCGGGATTGAACATCAGGTACGTCCCCGAGCCGCAGGCCGTGGCGGGCTCGGCGTCGCCGCCGATGACCACGCTGCCGCTGAGGTTGGCCCCTCCTTGGACCAGGGCGCTGTTCTTCACCACGGCGTTGCCGGTGACGGTGGCGCCGCTGTTGACCCAGGCCAGGTCCTCGACGCGGGCGTTGCCGCTGACGGTGCTGTTGCCGTAGACGGCGGCCCGGGGCCCGACGTAGGCGGTGGCGGCCACGGTGGCCCGGTTGTCCACCCAGCCGCCGCCGTTGGAGTGCCAGTGGCCGCTGCCCGGCGCGACCGGACGCACGTGGCCCGGCTCGTACCCCCATGGCAGGGCACCCTGGAGGCGGAACTGGTACGGGTAGCGGTAGTTGCGCGGGTAGCCGTCGAGGAAGGCGTACTTGTGCACGGCCGCCGGGGCGCCGACGACCACGAGGTAGACGTCCTTCTCGCCCGGCTGGGTCTGGAAGGTCACCTCGCCGTTGGGTGAGCTGGTGACGGGGCCGTAACGGGGGACGCCGTTCTTGACCGCGACGAACCCGTACGACCAGCCCGACTGCGCCGCGCTGTTGACGTGGCCCCTGAAACGCATCCGGATGAGGGCGCCGTCGCTGCTGGGAACGAGGCGGATCTTGTTGTAGCCGTAGTCGGACGGGGCGAGGGCGTCGGGGACGCGGAAGTGGCCGGCGGCGGCGTTGACCGGCTCCACCGCCACCCCGTTGTAGGCCGTGACGAACGGGTACAGGCTGGTGATGAAGGGCATGACGTCGGCCCGGTTGGAGTAGTCCCAGGTGACGTTGTGCTGGGCGTACTCGCCGACGCGCCGGTTCAGCTCGGCCTGGTCGATGCCCGCGATGCGGCGGTAGACCTCCAGCGGGTGCTCGGTGTCGCGGGCCTCGTTCCAGATGCGGTTGAACATGGCCAGGCCGTCACGGTCCTTGATGTACTGCAGGAGCATCCAGGCCCCGTAGTGGTGCCGGCTGCTGCTGTAGGCGAGGTTCTCGGTGCGGATGAACCTCGTCAGGTCGCCCGCGGCGGTCTTGGGGTAGACCTGCATGGCCATGAACTCGGCGCTGGCCTCCCAGAACGTCCCGGCGCTCGGGTGGACCAGCCCGTAGCCGGGCCTGCCGAGGAACGTGTAGTTCTGGAAGACGTGGCCGAGCTCGTGGGCCAGGCCCCAGGATCCGGGCTGCGCGGCGGCGGGGGCGATGTTGATGACGCCGACCTTGCCGTCGGTGGAGCCGCCCGTGGCCCACGCGTCGAGCGGCGCGTTCGACCACGTCGTGGTGACGATGACAATGATCTTGTACTGGGCCAGCAGGCCGGTCTCGGGCGTGAACTTCATGGTGTTCACGTAGAAGGAGTAGAGGCTCTCCAGCTGGGACAGCATGTTGTCGGGGTCGAACCGGTACGGCGAGGGTGCCGTCCTGGGGTCGGTGCCCGACCGGTCACCCCACAGCAGGATGAAGTTCGCCGACTCCTTGGTACGGGAGCTGACCCACGGCACCTCTCCGGTGCTGGCCCAGCGCGACGGGATGTACACGGTCTTGGCGGCCGCGTCGGCGGCGGCGGGGGCCACGAGGAGCGCGAGGAGAAGGCAGAGGACTGCCGTGACTCTAGTAGCCATAGCGACTCTTCAGGTGCCGCCACCAGTCGCGCAGCATCCACGCGTCGAACTCGGTGATCGAGGTGGCGCTGCCGGCCTTCATGATGAAGCCGCCGACTCCGGTGGGGGTCCAGTCGTAGAAGTCGTCCAGGCCGAACGAGTGCCCCATCTCGTGCAGCAGGATGTGGATGTTGTCGGCGTTGAGGTTGCTCATGAAGTACTC
>NZ_JBEXDT010000214.1:0-1944 GCF_040605905.1 Nonomuraea sp. NPDC005501
AACTCCCTCGGCTCAGCCGTCGCCGACGACACCAACGCCTCCATCGCCAACTTCACCCGCGGCGCCGTACGCCCACCCGTCACCGCATAGGGACGGACGGGGGATGCCGGGTCCGAGTGGTGCTGCTGATGATGCTGCTGATGCGGGGGGAAGGGAGGCTCCCAGCCGCCGCTGTTCCATCTTGGGTCTGTCACTCACATCACCTGGACTGACTCGCACGCAACTCCGCGCGTACCGCCGGAGTAAGCACCTGACCGGCACGATCCACCATCAGCGTCATCTGATACGCCACCAACCCCATGTCGCAGTCCGGGGCCGCCAGAACCGCCAGACACGAGCCGTCACTGATCGACATGATCAGCATCAGCCCCCGCTGCATCTCCACGATCGTCTGGTTGACCACACCACCCTCGAACACCCGCGCCGCACCCTGCGTCAGGCTCACCAACCCCGACGCGATGGCCGCGAGCTGGTCCGCCCGGTCCGGCGGGAATCCCGCCGAGGCGGCCAGCGGCAGACCGTCGGACGAGACGACCACCGCGTGCGCCACCCCGGGAACGGTGTTGACGAAGTCCGTGATCAGCCAGTCGACACCGCGTGCCCCATGACTGAAGTCGTTCATGCGCCCTCCTCCCTGTTGTCGACGGGCCCGGTGCCGGACGAGTAGGTCTTGCCTTCGCTGATGTCGTCACGCGCGGCCCGGAAGCCCTGCTGGAAGCTGGACAGCCGGCTGCGCACCCGGTCCGGGGAGACCGCGGGCATCGGGGCCACCGCCTTGGGCGCCGACGCCGAGTCGGCCGAGCCCGGCACGAGGTTGGCCTTGGGCACCCGCTTGGGCAGACCGGACGCGGTCGCCCCGTCACGCACCGGCTCCACCACCGCCTCCGCGGCGCTCCACCCGGCGTCGGCCTTCGAGGAGCCCCAGCTCGCGCCGGACTCCCCGTGGTCGAACCAGGCCGACTCGACCGAGGCGAAGATCGGCAGGAACTCGTCGCCCGCGGAGGCGGGCTTGACCGCCGGCATGGGGCCGGTGGCCGCGGCCTCGGTCTCGGGGAAGTCGTACCTGGGGCGTGGGGCGACGCTCGTCTCGCCCCGGTCGGCGAAGCTCCAGGTGCTCTGCTGCTCTCCGCTGTTCCAGCTCGGCTGGTGGTCGCCGCTGTTCCAGCTCTGCGGCTGGTCGGCGGTGGGGCGCTTGGGCAGCCCGCCGCCGGCTCCGTCGCTCGGCCAGGAGCCACCGGTGTTGCGGGCGGGGACCCAGACGTCCGAGGTGTCGTAGCCGGCGCCCATGCCCACGCCCTGGGACGCGCCGGCGCTCGTGGCGCGCGGCTCGGAGGGCCAGCCGCCGACGTCAGAGGGCCACTGCGGCATGGAGGGCACGGAGGGCCAGGCGCCGCCGGAGTCACCGGGGCCGGACGGGTAGTTGCCCGACGAGTACGACGGGTGGCCGGGTCCCGGCTGGTAGCCGCCCGCGGGCCACTGCGCCATGGGCGGGGCCGCGGGGACGGGGGCGGCCGAGGCGTACGCCTCCTCGCGGACACCCCCGGCGGCGCCGGCACCGGGGTAGGCCGGAGGCTGGTTGCCGAGCAGCGACTCGGGGATCAGGACCATGGCGGTCAGCCCGCCGCCGCCGTGCGGGCGGAGCTGGACGCGGATGCCGTGGCGGTGGGCCAGGCGGGCGACCACGAACAGGCCCATGCGGCGGGAGACGGAGACGTCCACGGTGGGGGCGTCCACGAGCCGCTCGTTGGCCTGGACGAGCTCGTCCTGGGTCATGCCGATGCCGGAGTCGGTGACGGAGAGCATGACGCCGCCGCCGTCGATCCGGCTGCCGGAGACGGTGACGCGGGTTTCGCGCGGGGAGAACGACAGGGCGTTCTCGACCAGCTCGGCCAGCAGGTGGATGACGTCGTTGACGGCCTGACCGGCCACCGACACCCCGTCGGG
>NZ_JBEXDT010000215.1:0-1838 GCF_040605905.1 Nonomuraea sp. NPDC005501
GAAGGTGGCGGGCGTCGATGCGCTGGACTACCTCCAGGCGCTCGATGTGGCCCTCTGCTACGGCTGGATCGACGGGCAGAAGGACGGATTCGGCGCCGGGCACCGTCGACGACCACAGGTTCCTGGCCGGAGGGCTGCTCAACCGCGGGCTGGTCCACGCCTTCCGCGGCGACTGGGACGCCGCCATGGACGACGTCACCGCCTGCCTGGAGCTCGCCCGGCACGCCGGGCTCGACCACCTCGCGCGCCTGGCCGCCGCCAACCTGCCTTTCGTGGCCGTACGACGGGGCGACGTGGCCGGCGCGTTCGGCCACTACCGGGCGGCCGAGGACGCCCTGTTCGGCTTCCCTGAGCGGCTGGCCACGATGCGGGCCGACTTCGCGGGCGCCCTGCTGGCCGCGCAGCAGCCCGGCGAGGCCAGAGAGCTGCTCAGCCGGGCCGTACCCGACCTGGAGGCGTCCGGGGCACACGTCGCGCTGGCGGACGCCCGGCTGAAGCTGGCCAGGGCGGAGCTGCTGACGGGTGACGCACGGCGGGCCCTGGCGGTCGCCGAGCGGGCGGCCCGCGACCTGGAGGCGCAGGGCAGGCGCTCCTGGCTACCGCTCGCCCGTGAGGTGGTCCTGCGTGCCCGCCTGGCCCTGGACGGTCCGGCGCCCGAGCTGCTGGCCGCTCTGGTGGCGTGCGCCGGCGAGCTGGAACGCGACCCCGCCCACCAGGCGGGCGCCGCCGCCCTCCGCCTGGAGGCGGCCGAGGTCGCCCTCGCCCTGGACGACCGCCCGACGGCCCTCACCCAGCTCACCCACCTGACGACCGTGCCCGGCGACGCATCGCCGGCCGTGCGGGGCGGCTCGGCCGGCGGCTCGGCGGCGTGCGCGGGCTCGGAGACGGGGGCTGCCGATCACGGGCGCGGCCAGGGACGGGGACGGGGTGTGACGCCTGCCAAGGTGGCGTCCCTACCGCCCGCCCTGCAGGAGCTGGTCCGTGCGCCCGAGGCGCCCGTGGTGCGGCGGGTGCCGGGGCCGGTGCTGGGGCACGCCATGGCGCTGGAGGCGGAGCTGCGGGGCGACACCGCCGCCGCGCTCCGTGCCGCCCGTGACGGGCTGGCCGAGGTCGGGAGTCAGGCCGGCGCGTTCGACGACCCGGCGCTGCGGGCGCACATGGCACGGGCCGGTGAGCGGCTGGCCGGGCTGGGGCTGCGGCTGGCGGTCCGCGACCGGGACGCGGCCGAGGTGTTCGCCTGGGCCGAGCGCTGGCGGGCCGTGGCCGCGCCCCCGCCGCACGTGGCGGACCTGGACGAGGTGCGCGCCGCGCTGAGCGAGGCGTCGCCGGACGGGAGCCGGGCGTGTGGAACGGCGCCGGGTGGAGGCAGGAGTGGTGGGGCGGCGCAGGACGCGGTCCGGGAGGGTGGGACGGAGCCCTGTGGGGTGGGGCGGCACGGCATGGCGCTGGTGGAGTTCGTGGCGGTCGGGGGGTCGCTGGTGGCCGTGGTGGTGACGGAGGAGCAGGCGGTGGTGCGGCGGCTGGGTGGCCTGGAGGAGGTCGCGGAGGCGGTCATCCACCTGCGCTACGCCCTGCGCCGCCACACCCTCGGCGACGGCCCGCCCGCGAACCGGGCGGCCCTGGAGCGTCCGGCCCACGGTCCGGGTGATCCGGTGTGGGAGGCGGCGCGGGAGGTCGGGCGGCTGCTGTTTCGGCCGGTCGAGGCGGACGTGGGCGATCGGCCGCTGGTGGTGGTGCCCGCCGGGCCGCTGCACACCGTGCCGTGGGCCGCCCTGCCGGACCTGCGCGGGCGTCCGGTGAGCGTGGCCGCGAGCGCGTCGGCCTGGCTCGCGGCCGGG
>NZ_JBEXDT010000216.1:0-1794 GCF_040605905.1 Nonomuraea sp. NPDC005501
CCCGACGGGGTGTCGGTGGCCGGTCAGGCCGTCAACGACGTCATCCACCTGCTGGCCGAGCTGGTCGAGAACGCCCTGTCGTTCTCCCCGCGCGAGAACAGGGTGACGGTGTCGGGCAGCCGCATCGACGGCGGCGGCGTCATGCTGTCCATCACCGACGCGGGCATCGGCATGACGCAGGACGAGCTGGCGCAGTCCAACGAGCGCCTCACCGACGCGCCCACCGTGGACGTGTCGGCCTCCCGCCGCATGGGCCTGTTCGTGGTCGCCCGCCTGGCCCACCGCCACGGCATCCGCGTCCAGCTCCGCCCGCACGCCTCCGGCGGACTGACCGCGATGGTCCTGCTGCCGGACTCCCTGCTCGGCAACCCGTCCCCCGCGTACGCGAGCTCGCCGAGCCCCGCGCACGAGGACGCCTACAACGGCCCGCAGCTCGCGCCCGCGCCGGCCCCCACTCCCAACTGGCCCGCGGGCGGCTACCAGCCGGGCCCCGGCCACCCGTCCTTCCCGTCCGGTCCGCCCGCCCAGCAGAACGGCTGGCCGGCCATGCCGCAGTGGCCGTCCGAGTCCAGCGGCTGGCCGTCGGAGCCGCGAGCCGGGTTCAACACCAACGACTCGTGGCTGCCGCCCGAGGAGCCGGGCTGGTCCAGCGGCGGCAACGGGCTGCCCCGGCGCCCCCCGCTGGAGGAGCCCCAGCCCTGGGGACCTTCCGGTGTCCAGCCCGACCGCCCCTTCGACAGGCCGCTCGGCCGCCCCCGGCCGCCGCGCGACTTCCCGGAGACCGACTCGGCCAGCACCGGCCCCATCCCGAGGGTGAACAGCCAGCCCTCCGCCGGTGACGAATACCTGCCGATCTTCGCCGCCGTGGAGTCCGCCTGGTTCGCCGGCGGCGCGAGCTGGGGCTCCTCGAAGGCCGACGCCGGGTGGAGCGCCGCGGAGGCGGTGGTGGAGCCGGTGCGTGACGGGGCGACCGCGTCCGGTCTGCCCAAGCGGGTGCCCAAGGCCAACCTGGTGCCCGGCTCCGCGGACAGCTCCGCCGCACCCAAGGGGGTGGCCCCCATGCCGGCGGTCTCCCCGGACCGGGTGCGCAACCGGCTGTCCAGCTTCCAGCAGGGCTTCCGGGCCGCTCGCGAGGACATCAACGAGGGCAAGGCGTATCCGGCGGGTCCCCGGAGCGCCGACAGCAGCGAGGAGGGCGCATGAAGGATCTCAGTCACGCGGCGCGCGGTGTCGACTGGCTGATCACCGATTTCGTGAGCACCGTACCCGGGGTCGCCCATGCGGTCGTGGTCTCCTCGGACGGCCTGCCGCTCGCCGCGTCCTCCGGCTTCCCGCCGGACCGGGCCGACCAGCTCGCGGCCATCGCCTCCGGCCTGGTCAGCCTGACGCAGGGTGCGGCGCGGGTGTTCGAGGGCGGTGTGGTCAACCAGACGATCGTGGAGATGCAGCGGGGGCTGATGCTGATCATGTCGATCAGTGACGGCTCGTGTCTGGCGGTTCTGGCGGCCCCGGACTGCGACATGGGGCTGGTGGCGTACCAGATGACGCTGATGGTGGAACGCGCCGGTCAGGTACTCACTCCGGCGGTACGCGCGGAGCTGCGTTCGAGTCAGTCCAGGTGAGGTAAGTGACAGACCCCAGATGGAACGGCGGTCCCGAGCCGAGACCGATGTCGTCCTTCGACCCGGGGTCTCCCGTGCGTCCCTATGCGGTGACGGGTGGGCGTACGGCGCCGCGGGTGAAGTTGGCGATGGAGGCGTTGGTGTCGTCGGCGACGGCTGAGCCGAGGGAGTT
>NZ_JBEXDT010000217.1:0-1767 GCF_040605905.1 Nonomuraea sp. NPDC005501
GGCTCGGGCGGGCGCATCCGCCGGCGCTGGCCGGGTCGCTCGGCGCGGCGACCGTGCTGGTGCCGTGCGGCGTGACGCTCGGCGTGGAGATGGTCGCGGTCACCGGTGCCTCGGCGGCCGGCGGGGCGGCGGTGATGGCCGGGTTCGTGGCGGGCAGCGCCCCCGCGTTCGCGCTGCTCGGGTACGTCCTGCGGCGCGTCTCGCACACCCGCGTGGCCCGGATCGCCGGGGTGGTGGCGCTGGCCGCCGGGCTGTGGACGGCCGGGTCGGGGCTCAACCTGGGCGGCTGGCTGCCCGGCGCCACGACTCCGGCCGGCGCCGTCACCGGCGAGGAGGCGCCCGGCACCGGCCCCGTCACGGTGTGGGCCACGCGCGACGGCTTCCGTCCCGGGCTCGTGACGGCCCGGGCGGGCGTACCCGTGGAGATCGTGTTCAGGCTGGCCGACCCCGGCGGCTGCACCCGTACCGTCACCATCGAGGGCCGTGACGTGCCCCTCCCGGCGACCGTGCGGCTGCCTCCGCGACCACCCGGAACCCTGCGCTACGTATGCGCGATGGGGATGTACACAGGCTTCATCAACTTCTCCTAGTGCTCTCGGCGATTACACTCCGCACCGGCTCGATCACGTGCCACCCTGTGCGCATGGCGTGGTGGCAAGGTGAGGTGGCGGCACCGGCCGTTCCGGCGCCCCGGGTCGGCGACGAGCCCGAGCTGCTCCAGGCCGCGCAGGCGGGCGACCCGCAGGCCGCGCACCGGCTCGGCCGGCTCTGCGCCCAGCGCGGCGACCGCACGGCGGCCCGGCACTGGTGGGAGCGGGCCGCCGTGAGCGGCAACGTCGACAGCGCCTACAACCTGGGGATCTGGCACGAGAAGCACGGCAGCCTGGAGGAGGCCGTGTCCTGGTACGAGCGGGCGGCGGGCCGGGGCGACGTCGAGGCCGCGGTCAACCTGGCCACCCTGCTGCTGGAGCAGCGCGGCGACCCGGACGCCGCCCGCGGCTGGTTCGAGCGGGCGGCCCGCTCCGGCTCCCGGGCCGCGGCCCGCCGGCTGGCGCTGATCTGCGAGGACGCGGGCGAGCTGCCCGCCGCCCGGCAGTGGCACCGCAGGGCGGCCGGCGAGGGCGACCACGCCTCCGCGCACGACCTGGGCTTCCTCGCCTACGCCTGCGGCGACGAGGCCGAGACGGCCCGCTGGTGGGAGCACGCCACCCGGGGCGGCCACGCCGACTCCGCCTACCACCTCGGACTGCTCCTCCAGGCCCGCCGCGACCCGGAGAGCGCCGAGGCGTACTACCGGCTGGCCGCCACCAGCGACCACCCGGGCGCGGCCTCGCAGCTCGGCGGCATCGCGCTGTCGCGCGGCGACCTGCGCACGGCCCGCGCCTGGTACGAGCGGGCCGCCAACGCGGGGCGGCTGGGCGACCAGCGCATGGCCGGGTTCGTGTGCGTGGAGCTCGGCGACCCGGCGGGGGCCAGCCACTGGTTCGGCCGGGCGGCGGCCGCGGGCGACGCCGGCTCGGCGTTCGGCTTCGGGCTGCTGCTCATCGCCGAGTACGGCGACCTGGCCGCCGGGCGGCACTGGTTCCGGGTGGCGGCGCTGGCCGGGCACCACCACGCGGCCGTGGAGCTGGGCGGGCTGCTGTCGGCCGCCGGGGAGTTCGCCGAGGCGGAGCGCTGGCTGTCCCACCCGCCGCCGCCCGGCTGGGACCGGGTGACCGAGCCGGAGCTGGCGGCGCGGGCCGAGCTGGCCGCGGCCGCGACCGGCCG
>NZ_JBEXDT010000218.1:0-1704 GCF_040605905.1 Nonomuraea sp. NPDC005501
CCGCGGCACCGGGGGCCTGGTCGGCGCCTTCGGCATCCTCCGCGCCGGACACGGCAAGATCGGCATTGACCGCCTCTCCTCCAACGTAGGCCTGCCCCAGAGCCCCGTGCCGGTCGCCGCCCACGGCCGTGCCTACCGCGCCCGCTACGGCCGCGAAGCCCTCTCGATGCTGTCCATCTCCAACCTGTCCCCGCACTTCCCGTACGCGGCGGCCACGTGGGCCGGGCTGTGGGAGCGGCAGACCGGGCAGCGCCTGGACGGCGCGATCGCCACCGACCCCGTCGGCCTGTCCCGCCTGCTGGAGCTCATCGGCCCGGTCAAGCTGCCGGACGGCACGGTCGTGACCGCGCGGAACGTCGTGGACCTCACCGAGCGGGAGGCCTACGCCCGCTTCGACGACCCGCAGCGGCGCAAGCGGTTCCTCATCCGGATCGCCGGCGCGGTCAGCGAGGCCATGTTCCAGGCCCGTCCCGACGCGCTGAGGGCGGTGTCCGTCCTGACGCGCATGGTGGAGGAGCGGCGCATCCAGATCTGGAGCCGCCACGACGCCGAGGAGCGCCGTCTGGCCGCCACCCCGCTCGGCGGCGTCCTGCCGCGCGACCCCGGGCCGTTCGCCGGGCTGGTCGTCAACAACTCCGCCGGCAACAAGCTCGACTACTACCTGAACCGCTCGCTGGAGTACCGGCTCGGGCGGTGCAGCCCCAGCGGGTGGCGCGCCTCACGCGTCCGCGTGCGGCTGGACAACGACGTGCCGCGCCGCAGCCTGCCGGAGTACGTGACGACCCGCCTCGACGCGCCGGACCAGCGCCACGCCGAGGGCTCGACGCTGCTCTGGGTGTCGCTGTACGCGGGTGTGGGCGCCAGGGCGGAGGAGGTTCGCGTGGACGGCGAACGGATCGAGCCCATCCGGGAGGTGGAGCGGTCGCATCCCGTCTACTCCACGGTGCTGGAGTTCGCCCCCGGCCAGGCGCGGACCGTGGACTTCCTGCTGATGGAGCCCGCGTCCGCCGCGGCGCCGGAGGTGCCGGTGCAGCCGCTCGTGCGGCCGCAGACGACGCGGATCCTCCAGGACCGGCGCGGCTGCCTGTCCCCCTCGCCCCAGGGCTGAGCGTGCGCGACACCACGGACGCCTTCCGCATCCTGTTCGTGTGCACGGGCAACCTCTGCCGGTCGCCGCTGGCCGAGCGGCTGGCCCGGGCGGCGCTGGGCCCGGCGTTCGAGGTGGGGAGCGCGGGAACCCGCGCGGTCCCCGGCAGGCCGATGCCCGGGAACGCCGTGCGCGTGCTGCTGCTGCTCGGCGGCGACCCGTCCGGCTTCGTCTCCCGGCCGCTGACGGCCCCACTGGTGGCCGGGGCCGACCTGGTGCTGGCCGCGGCCGCCGCCCACCGGAAAGCGGCCGTGGCCCTGCATCTGCCGGCGGCGCCGCGGACGTTCACGATCGCGGAGTTCGGCGCGCTGGCCGGTGAGGTCCCCGTCGAGCAGGTCGCGCGGGAGCGCGACCCCGCGCGCCGGGCCCGGACACTCGTGGAACAGGCCGCGTCCCTGCGCGGCCTCGTCCGCGTCGACGAACCTGACATCCCCGACCCGTACGGCCGGTCCCGGTGGGCCTACCGGGCCGCGGGACGCCGGATCGCCGAGGCGCTGGCGGTCCCGCTGCGGCTGCTCACACACCAATCGGCGTGTTGACCTCGGTCTCCGCCGGGG
>NZ_JBEXDT010000219.1:0-1682 GCF_040605905.1 Nonomuraea sp. NPDC005501
CACGCGCGCCGCCGGGCCGCAGTCCCCGAAGAGGCGTCCCGCCGGCCGGCGCCTCCGGCAGCGAGCCGAGGCCCGGCGGCTCAGACGGTGACGACCGAGGCGTCCTCCCCCACCTGGGTGTCCTCCCCCAGCAGCGCGAGGACGACGGCCGTGTCGAGCAGCAGCGCGGGGATGAGGCGGGTGCGGAACAGCGCCAGCACGGCCGCGACCTCCTCGGCGTGCTCGGTCTCGACCACCGGCACGGGCAGTGTGGCGGCAGCGGCGGCGGCCCTGGCGAGCACCTGGTCGCGCGCCGCGGTGTACGCGTCGCCGCGGGCGAGCGGCCCGAGCCGCTCCCGCACACCGAGCATGAGGCCGGGCCAGGTGCCGAGCGCGCGGTAGTAGCTCAGTACCCGGGGATGGTCGTGCAGGGCGCGGATCTCCTGGTAGACGCGGGCCAGGTCCTCCCCCGGCTCCGACGGGTCCGGCGCGATGGAGACCGCCTCGGGCGGCACGCCGCGCGGTCCGGGACCCTCCACCGGCGTCCGGCCGTCGAGGGCGAGGGACGCGGGCGCCCCCACGGTGACCCCCCGGTACCAGCAGGAGGCGAGCAGCAGCAGCTCGGGCAGCAGCCGGTGGAAGGTGACCGTGTAGCGCCGGACCCGGTCGAGGTCGGCGTCCGCGGCGAGCAGCGCCGGGTCGGGGCCGGGGAGCAGCCCGCCCGGCACGCCGAGCCCGGCCGCCGCCCGCCTGAACTCCGGGGAGCCGATGACCGGCTTGAACCGGTCCCAGGCCGGGACGAGATAGCCGGGGTAGTTGGCCAGTGCCTGGAAATTCTCACAGACTGTATGCCGAACCCGGAACCCGCGCCAACGCGCCCGTGACCGGCCGGCTCGTCCGCGGGACGCGCCGGCGCGCCGGTCGTACGGGCGGGCCGCTCAGGCAGACGGGCCGCTCGGGCAGACGGGCCGCTCAAGCAGACGGGCCGCTCAAGCAGACGGGCCGCTCAGGCAGACGGGCCGCTCAGGCAGGCGGGCCGCTCAGGCGCGGGCCATGACGACGCTCGCCGCGGTGTCCCCGTGCAGGCCGCGGCCGTCCGTGTGTCCCGCCAGGCCCTCGTGTACGGCCCGGTGCAACGCCTCGCGGTGGGCGGCGACGTACGGTGCCACGGCCGAGAACCCGAACAGGCAGCACAGCGCGTCCGGCCCGCCCGGCAGGGTGACCGGCACCGTCCACTCGTGCCGCTCGACCTCGACGAACCCGGCGGCCTCCACCAGGGCAGCGACCTCCTCCCCCGCGAGCGACCACGGCTCCTCGAACAGCTCCGCCTGCTCCGGGCCGAGCACGGCGGCCACCGCGTCACGCAGCGCGCGGAACAGCGGGTTGCGCACCAGAGGCAGCCAGGTGACGACGGCGATCCGCGCGCCCGGCCGGGCGGCCCTGCGCATCTCCGCCAGGGCCGCCCGCCGGTCCGGCACGAACTGCAGCACCTGCTGCGCGGTGACGACGTCGAACGCCTCGTCGGACACGTGCAGCGGCGCGGCCCCGCACTCGACGTACTGGACCGAGGCTGACTGGACCGGCGGCGACTGGACCGGCGCGGGGTCCTCGCGGGCGAGTGTGAGCATGGCCGGGCTGGGGTCGGTGCCGGTGACCCGATGACGAAGGCGGCGGTGTTCGGCACCGGCTCGTGGGGCACCACG
>NZ_JBEXDT010000220.1:0-1403 GCF_040605905.1 Nonomuraea sp. NPDC005501
GAGATCTTCGAAGAGATCAGTCCCATCGAGGACTTCTCGGGGACCATGTCCTTGTCGTTCCGCGACCACCGGTTCGAACCGCCCAAGTACTCAGTAGATGAGTGCAAAGACAAGGACATGACCTTCTCCGCGCCGATGTTCGTGACGGCGGAGTTCATCAATAACACCACCGGTGAGATCAAGAGCCAGACGGTGTTCATGGGCGATTTCCCGCTCATGACCCCGAAGGGCACCTTCATCATCAACGGCACCGAGCGTGTCGTGGTCTCCCAGCTCGTCCGATCGCCCGGTGTCTACTTCGAGCGCAACGTCGACAAGACGTCCGACAAGGACCTCTACGGCTGCAAGGTGATCCCCTCGCGGGGTGCCTGGCTCGAGTTCGAGATCGACAAGCGCGACAGCGTCGGTGTGCGCATCGACCGCAAGCGCAAGCAGGCCGTCACCGTGCTTCTCAAGGCACTGGGATGGACCAACGACCAGATCCTCGAGCGCTTCGGCCAGTACGAGTCGATGCGCGCCACCCTGGAGAAGGACCACACGGCCGGCCAGGACGACGCGCTGCTCGACATCTACCGCAAGCTCCGTCCGGGCGAGCCGCCGACCAAGGAGTCGGCGCAGACCCTGCTGGAGAACCTCTACTTCAACCCCAAGCGCTACGACCTCGCCAAGGTGGGTCGCTACAAGATCAACAAGAAGCTCGGGGTCGCCAGCGAGATCACCCAGGGCACGCTCACCGAAGAGGACATCGTCGCCACCATCGAGTACATCGTCCGGCTGCACGCCGGCGAGGAGTCGATGCCGGCGGCCGAAGGTGCGCCGATCGACACCGTGATCGTGGAGATCGACGACATCGACCACTTCGGCAACCGCCGCCTGCGCAGCGTCGGCGAGCTGATCCAGAACCAGGTCCGCCTGGGCCTGGCCCGCATGGAGCGCGTCGTCCGCGAGCGCATGACCACGCAGGACGTCGAGGCCATCACGCCGCAGACCCTGATCAACATCCGCCCGGTCGTGGCGTCGATCAAGGAGTTCTTCGGCACCTCGCAGCTGTCGCAGTTCATGGACCAGACCAACCCGCTGGCCGGCCTGACGCACAAGCGGCGTCTGTCCGCGCTGGGCCCCGGTGGTCTGTCCCGTGAGCGGGCCGGCTTCGAGGTCCGTGACGTGCACCCGTCCCACTACGGCCGGATGTGCCCGATCGAGACCCCTGAAGGCCCGAACATCGGCCTGATCGGCTCGCTGGCCTCCTACGGCCGCATCAACGCGTTCGGCTTCGTCGAGACCCCGTACCGCAAGGTCGTCGACGGCAAGGTGACCGAGCAGATCGACTACCTCACCGCCGACGAGGAGGACCGCTTCGTCAAGGCGCAGGCCAACACGGTGCTCAACGCCGACGGCTCCTT
>NZ_JBEXDT010000221.1:0-1276 GCF_040605905.1 Nonomuraea sp. NPDC005501
AGCCTTCACAGACGACCCAGCCGTCCTCGACCCGAGGCGGCGACGGAGGCAACGGAGGCGGCCCGCTGCGGGGCGGGCCCTCAGCCGCAGTGGCTCCAGCCGGACTTCCAGCTCAGCGTCTTCCAGGAGCCGCCCCAGATGACGCACTGCTTCTTGGCGCCCAGGCGCACCGGCCCCGCGTACGCGGTGAAGCTGCCGGGGTTCGAGCCGCTGGACCCGCCCTTCACCTGGAGGACGGCGTTCATCGCGACCTTGCCCGGATACACGAGCTTGGACATGGTGACCACGCAGTTCTTGCCCGCACCCGTGTTGTAGAGCAGGTAGACGGTCGCGCTGCCGCCCAGCGCGTGGCTGTCGATCACCTTGTAGCCCGTGCCGCACACCTGCGCCGGGGTGTACGGGTTCGGCTTGAGCGGGGCGGCCGTCGGCTTGACCGTCGGCTTGGCGGTCGGCTTGACCGTCGGCTTGACGGTGGGCCTGGCCGTGGGCTTCGCGGTCGGCCTGGCCGTGGACTGCGCCGGAGGCGGCTCGACCGTGCCGGTGTCCGCGCCGCTCGTGGGCTCCGTGGCCGGCTCCACCTGGTTGTCCGGCTGCTTCTTGGTCTTCGTCGGCTTGGCGGCGGGCTCGGAGGTCTTGTCGGCCGGGGTCTCCTTCGTGTGCTGCGGAGGCGCGACCGTGGCCGGGATCTGGACCTGGGTGGGGATCGGCTGGAGCGGGCTCGGCTGCTTCTGCGCCGCCCCCGTCTCCGACGGCTTCGTCTGCTCCAGCTCCGGCGGCGGGACCGTGTCGTCCGTCTCCGGGATGATCACCTCCGCCGGCGGCTCCAGGGGCTGGCCGCCGCCCGAGCCGTCGGTGGGCGTCACCTGCGAGCGGCTGCCCACGGCGACGACCTCGGTGGGCTTGTCGGCGTTCGCCTGGACGACGACCGCGCCGGCCACGACCAGGAGCGCCGCCGCGGCCGCGCCCGAGAGGGCGAACGTCAGGGTGCGGCGATGCTTGGCCGCCTGACCGCCCTGCCCGTCCGGTCCGTTCTGCCCGCCCGGACCGGTGGGCCCGGTGGGACCGCCCTGCCGCCGGGTGGGCCCGGCCGGGCCGTTCCCGCCGCCGTGCGGCCCTTGGGCGCCGGGGTGTCCGGCTGCGGGGTGCTGGGCGCCGGGGTGTCCGGCTCCGGGGTGCTGGGCGCCGGGGTGGCCGAAGGGGGGCGCCTCCCGGCCCGGCCAGGCACCCTGGGGGCCTCCGCCGGGCGCCAGATCGGAAGAGCGACGTCACCGGAAAG